>NZ_JBQQBQ010000053.1:0-67840 GCF_052245915.1 Nonomuraea sp. 10N515B | reverse complement strand
ACCTCATGAAGGCTCTGCGGATCCAGCGACACCAGACCACCACCCTCGAAGACTTCGGACTCCTGAACACTCTCCCGCACCGATGCTGACCGAGAGTGACAGTTTCAGAGATCCGCAACGGGGTCATTCATGCGGAGGAGCACGTCAATCAGTCCTCGGACACCAGACGCGCCGGGAAACCGCCGGTCGCGATCGGGCCCCAGCGGTCGATGTGGATGCGGATCAGCGACTTGTCCTGGCGCCGCATGGCCTCGCGGTATTCATCCCAGTCCGGGTGCTCGCCGGCGATGCAGCGGTAGTACTCGACGAGCCCGTCAAGGGCCTCGGGCATGTCGAGCACCTCAGCGTGCCCGTCCACCTGGACGTACGGGCCGTTCCAGTCGTCGGACAACACGCAGATCGACACCCGGTCGTCCCGGCGGGCGTTGCGTGCCTTGGCCCGGTCGGGATAGGTGGAGACCACGATCCGGCCGCCGTCGTCGACTCCGCAGGAGACCGGCGACAACTGCGGCCGCCCATCCGTGCGGGTGGTCGACAGCAGGCCATGGTGCCTGAGGCGGAGGAACTCGAGGAGTTCGGGCAGTTCGACGCGGCGCGCGGTCGCGATGTTCGGAGCCATCTGGGTGTGCCTCTCGATCAAATCAGGTCAGCTCACGACCCTATCGAGCGAGCCACCGACCAGAGGATCCGGCGGCGCGGCCGGCATCCCAGGGGCGCTAGAGCAGCTGGTCGCGGCGAGCCGCCGCGGCCTGCCGGACGTCGGCGATGAACGCCTCGGTGTGGCGATGTTGCGGCGGATCAACGTCCGCCTCTCTCCCGCTGAAGGTGTCCGCATATTGCGTGTAGAGCACCCAGCAACTGCGGATCCCCGACAATAGGTTCTCCAGCAGGTCGAGGGCCGGGCGGGCGGGATTGATCGGGCTGATCGACAGATAGACCGAATCGAGGCTGAGGCCGAGCTCGGGGTGGTTGTCGTGGGCCCTGACGATGAGGTCTTCGGCTGCGGAAATGCGCTGCTTGGCCTCGGCCACGCCACGAAAGTGCCCTTCGGCCACGTGTAGGGCGCTGCGGATCATCGGCATGACCGCTTGCCAGGGAGAGGAGCCCGCGTTCATCGCGCCGACGATTTCGGCGAGGCTGTCATGCGCGAGTGCCTTGACGCGGTCGACCTCCGTGATGATCTGCGCCGGGTGGAGGCGGGTCTGGCCGGCGGTGGTGACGGTCGCGGCGTGGAGCCAGTGAGCGGCCGCGATGGCGGCGGCTGTGGGCTCGACCTGCGTGAACAGCTCCTCGGCGCCGAAGGGGTGCCGCTGGAGGACGGTGTCGGCATGGGCGACGTGGAGCGGTGAGGCGTCCTCGCGGCTGAGGACGACGGCCTGCTGGGCCCGTGACCTCAGGTTGCCGAGTTCGGCTTGTTCGATGGCGGCCAGCTCGGCGGTGACCTCGGTGGTGATGCGCGCCGTCAGACGGGGCGCGTTGAGCGCCTGCAGACTGCGGCCGGCACGGTGGGCGATCTCTTCGACGCGCGTGGCCGAGGGGGCGCCGTTGACCGGCCGCTGGGGCCTGGTCAGAGCTGGTACAACGGCGGTGAAGGCATCGCGCTCTTGCTGCCGGTGCCAGCCGATGCTGTTGGGCCCCTGCTGGTCGGCGGCACTGGCCGGGTGGGTATAGGAGCGCCAGCAGGCCTGCGACAGCTCGGTCAGGCAGGTGGCGAGGCGGAGCGCGTCCGGTCCTGGGGGAAGCTCGGCCACGGTGGTGGCGACGTCGCCGATGCCGGTGCTCCAGGAGGCGATGAGCGTGTTGCGGACTTGGTCGACGGCGTACCGGGTCACGCGGGCTCCTTATGAAGAGATGGGGGAGCGTGATGCCCATGCTCAGGATGCTTGATCCGCCGTAATTCCGGAGGGTGTTTGACGGTCCTGCGGGTCGCTGATCAGCAGGTTTGTCGGGAAATGCGCAAAACTTTTTACATGCGGAGCGACGCGAGGAGTCGCGCGACTGGGCAACCCAAGACGACCGCCACCCAACGGCGGGCTCTCCGACGTAGTCGTTAGCCTGGAAACGTGAGCATTACCGCTGGTAGCTACACGTTGGGACCCGACTCCGGCCGGCTCCTCGTCAAGACGACCCGTACCGGGCTGGGCGCGAAGGCCGGCCACGACCTCACTCTCGAAGTCACCCGCTGGCGCGCCGACGCCACGATCGACACCACGGCCCCGGTCCACTCGTCGGTGGCCGTCGAGGTCGACGCCGACTCGATCGAAGTCCGTGAAGGAACCGGCGGCCTCAAGCCGCTGACGAGCTCCGATCGCAGCGAGATCGAGAGAATCATCCGGGAGAAGATCCTGCACACCGATCGCCACCCGACGATCACTTTCCGGTCGACGCGGGTCGAGGGGGCCGAGGAGTCGTTCCGCCTCGAGGGTGATCTCACCCTCGTCGGCGTCACCCGGCCCGTGATCGTGCAGGGGTCGGTGACCGGGGGGCGCGTACACGGCTCGGCGGTCATCGAGCAGTCCCGATGGGGGATTAAGCCGTACTCGGCGTTGCTCGGCGCACTCAAGCTCAGTGACGACGTCCAGGTGGAGTTCGACCTCGACCTCGGCCTCGTCGCGAAGCAGTGACGGTACGCTGGGCATAATCCTGTGACCTGCGCAAATGCCTAACTCGGTGCGCAGTGCGCTGGGCGTCCCCGCCGATCCCCGAAGGAAGCCCCCATGAGCGATCACATCCACGTCCGCGTCAACAACGGCCTGGCGGTCTCCGAAGCCGGTGAGCTGGTCGAGGAATACCGCTGCCGGTGCGGCGCCACCTGGACCCGCGTCCACCGCGCCGACGAGGGCCCAGAAGGGTGAAGCAGGGCGCCGGTTGGGCGGCTCAGTCCGGCTTCGGCGAGCTGAGTGAGACCCTTCGCCCGCATGCCGGCGACGACGACCTGGGCCTGCTCCCCGAGGTCTACTGGCGTGGCCTGCACGGACTGGTCACGCTCATGCGCGGCGGCAGGCGCCCTAGCGCGGCCCACGACCGCCGCTATCGGGCTACGTGCCCCGATCAGGCCAGTACGGCGCGCGCCAGGGCGGTGCCCTCGCCCGGCTCGACCGGCGCGGTCAGGAACACCGGCCCCTGTGCCATGAAACGCGGCCGCGTTCCGCGGTGCTCGTCGGCCGCGTGCACGGTCAGCGGATGCACGAGGTAGATGTCACCCGGCTGCCCGGTCGCGTACGCGATCGGCCGGTCCTTGGATGCCGCATCCAGCAGCGGCCCGGCCTCGAACGGGTCGAGCACCCGCTCACCCAGCGCCCGCTCGGCGTCACGATGTGAGCCCACCCTGATGCGGGTCGGCGCGTCGTCGTCACCCACGTCCGACAGCAACGTGAGCAACAACATCGTCTCCGGCCGCCCCGACACGGCCCATGAGCCGTCGGGCCTGGCCACGGAGGCGTCGATGTGCCAGCCCCGATCGTCGACCGGCGCCACGCCGGGGAAGCGGATCGGCATGTTGCCGATCGACCCGCGCGGCACCCACCCACCGGGTCCGGCCACTTCATCCAGCGCCTGATGCAGCCGCGGGCTGCGCACGAGCTCCCCGAAGGGGCCCTGGCCGGTCAGGTCGGAGGCCCACACCACGGGCTGCCGCCAGCCGGACGGTTCGTCGGGCGACAGGCCGATCTGCTGCCACACGAGCGCCCTCGCCGCGTCCCCGACCTCACGGGGCACGGCCGCCTCCAGCTTGACGAACCCTTCGGCAATAAACCGATCAATGTCCACGACACCCATGCGAGCCACCGTAGCGACGCGGTCCACCGGTTTTCCGTACGCCGGTCGAAGCCGATCCGTGCGGTGGCTTGCGTTGATGCGCCAGATCGCAGTGGCCCCGCGCACCATGAGAGAACTCAAGGTGACCATAACGTTACTGATCACTGAGGTGATCTCCATCAATTGCCGGTAGGTACCCGCGTTCCGCAGCTAATCGCCGATCTAGGGCACGTTCGGACGCTAAACTGCAGGTCAGAAGGCTGCAGGCTGGCGAAAATCGCGAAAAGCCCTAGTGACACGACTTCCCGAAAATCGGCCCTCCACCTGGGGCGATGTTGCTATGGTCTGGTGACATGCCTGGCCGAGGTGGCTATGCCGAGGGAACGGGACGTCTTGGCTCTGCAACGTGTCGCAGAACATGAACACGCTCTACGAGCGGATTGTCCTACCACGTCCTAGCTACGCTCGTCCCTGAGTGCATCCTCGGCTCAGAACATGATCCTTTAGCTCGGCTCGCCTTGGCCACCTGACCAGGCATGATGCCGAGCCCTAGTGACACGCCGTACCAGCATGATCGACGGCGTCCTCGCAGCTCAAGTCCCAGATCCGTGTGCTTTTCTTCTCACACATCTGCGGAACGCGGGAGGTAGTCGTGCTCGAAATGGGTGAGGACAAGCGCTGCGCGGGCGACGTCGCCGATTCGGCTGGGGCTGATGGTGATGTGCTGGAGGGTTCGCCACCGGCCTTTGAGCAGGGCGAATCCGCGTTCGCCGAGGCAGCGCAGGGCTCTTAGAAGCCGGTTGTAGGTGCGGTTGTCCGGGTTGAGGATCTGGTTTCCGTCGGGTTGTTTGATCGGCGTGTGGATGCCGATTCCGGCGCCCTCGTATCCGCTGTCGGCGAGGGTGGGCAGACCGGCTGCGGCAGCGGCGTACAACGCGCCCAGCACGTGGGTGCGGGCGGCGGACAGGTCATGGATGGAGCCGGGTTCGACCTCGCCGATCCACAACGGCAGCCCGTCGGGTGCCGACAGGGCTTGGAGGTTGCCGGCGTGGTGGTGGGCCTTGCCGGAGTACCAGGCGTCGATGGGTTCGCCCTTGACGCTGAGGGTCTGCTCCGCGCAGCGGTCGATCGGGACCAGGGTGCCGTCCAGGATCACGTACGCCAGCCCTTCGGCTTGGGCGCGGTCGAGAGCTTCGGGCAGATGCGGTGCTTGAGCTGCGAGAACCTCGATGCCTTCGTGGATGTAGCGGTAGGCGGTGGCCCGGGAGACGCGATGATCGCGACCGAGCTTGGGGATGTCACGCTCGCCTCGAAACCAGCACAGCACCATGACCGCCTGCCGGAACGGGGTCAGGGCCGGCTGCCTTTCGGGGTGCCGCGCAGTCGTCGTTCCTCCCGCAGGAGTCGGGCGAGGTGCTGAACGAGTGCACGGGAGACGTCGAGCGTGGCACGATGAGCAATCACGTGGAGCCTTTCGGCGGCCGGGAATTCTTGTGGTGAGAACTCATCTGCCGGAGGCTCCACGCCTGTCTCCGGCCTTCGACGACTCCTCCTGAAAGGCCCGAAACGTCACCGCTCGCGCCCGAGAAATCCCCAATCACCCCGAATTATTTTTCGGGATCACCTCAGTGGGGGGTTAGCGATGATGGTTCAAAGCCGGGCTTGCACGATCTAAATCGGGTGTAGCTCGTCTCCAAGTGAGTATCTGAACTGGTCTTTATGGTTGTCACTGGTTGATCGGGGGACCTGCTTCTACCGTGGACGCAAATGGTGAGGCGCTGGTCACGATGGGTTCGCTACTGGAGGAGTTTGGCGTCCAATAGCCCGGACCGAGCCATTGACTGGATCGTCATGATCGTGTGAGATTGATGGAACTTGATGCGGCAAATCGCTGCAACAGGACAGAGGGAGGATGTATGACCGAGAAGATGACCGTCCACACTGCGGCGGATCTCGAGGACTTGCTGGCTGCCGCCGTCGAGGAACTGGCCTCGATGGAGCGCGCAAGCATATCAAGTAAGCCGACAGCTGACCTGGCGGCCTGGGCGCTGTAGCGAGGTTCGGACACGGCGTCGACCACCCCTGCCCCGCAGTCCCAGGTTATTCCCCTGGACCGCCGGGGCGGGGCAACCCCACACTATCGAAGGAGCCTTCCTTGGCGGACAGTGCGATAACGCTTGCAGGCGTGAACAAGCTACTGGACGACTACGCTCGTGTTACTCCGGACGACACATTGGTGGTTGTTTACACTCCTGAAAGCCGCTATTTCGCTGCCTGTATAGACATCGCCTTACGCCTGCGTGGTCTCTCCTTAGCGGCCAAGGTAGCGATGCGCCCTATCGACGACCTCCAGTTGCGCGAGGCGCTTCAAGCCGCGCTCCCCTCCCCCAGCGACGTTACGGGGCATTTGACGATCTTGGTCCTAGAGGTGGGTTCTCTCTCACACGTCGAACTCTTCGCCGAATTGTTCACGGTTTACCGGGCGCAACGCGTCAAGTTGTTCCGCGTTATCGATGCTTCCGACGACTTCTTCGCGATGGCGCTCAACCGCTCCCCGCAGGACCTCACGCTGCGCAACGCGACACTGCTGAATAAGCTGCGAGATGAGACCATAATTCGCGTGACTACGCCGGCGGGCACCGACGTCACCATCGAGATGGATCACGAACGCTACGACTGGATTAGTATCCGAGGCCAGTGGCGGCCCGACACATTTGTTATCCTCCCCGCCGGAGAAATCGCCACCTACCCCGCCAACGTCAATGGTGTCGTGGTCGCCGACGGCGGACTTAACACAAATGTGATCAGCGATATCGAGATGAGGCTGGAGAACAACCCCCTCACCGTCACGGTCGAAAACTCGATCGTCACCGATTTTGCCTGTGCCAACCCGGACACAGCACGTTTCGTCGAATCCTGCCTGAACTCACCAAACGGACGCCGCGTAGGCGAACTCGGGTTCGGCACCAACGACGGCATCACCAGTTTCTTCCCAGCCAACACTCATCTCAACGAACGCTTCCCCGGCCTTCATCTCGGTCTCGGGCAGCACAATCAGCCGGGCATCGTGCCCTACGTCGCCCGCGTCCACCTCGACATTGCCACTCGAGGCGGAACACTACACCTGCCGGGTGCTGGGGAAACCCTCGACCTAGCCGCGTTCACGCCCCAGCCAGGCATCGAGCACCCGCCACTCAAACGCGATCAAGACGTGGTGGGAAGTTGTTGTGCTGAAGGATGCAGCCTTCTGCGTATGAGCCTGATCGACGTGCCATCTCTGATCGCTGGACGGGAATGAATCTCACATCGCATAAAAAGACCAGCAGACTCCTAGCGTTACCCTCCTTCCGCACACTGTGGTTGGCACGAACGACCTCCATGCTCGGCGATCGGCTAGCCACGGTCACCGTTGTGTCGTTGATCGTCATGCAGGGGCACGGATCTGCTGCGGTAAGCATGGCTTTGGTGCTCGATATCGCCCCCCGCGTACTCGGCGGTCCCATACTGGGCACTCTGGCCGATCGCGTCGCTCCACGCCGCCTGATGATCTCCTGCGACCTTATTCAGGCGGCTCTGTTTATTGCCCTGACGGTCCTCGCCACGACACTGCCCATCCTCCTCGGTGGCGTTTTCCTCGCCGCGACGATCAGCACCATCTTCCGCTGTACATTGGCATCAACGATCCCTCGCGTAGTGGGGCAAGATCTCCTAGTTGCCGCTAATTCCTTCCTCGCGGTGGCCCACAACACCGGCCTGGCAATCGGACCACTGGCTGGTGGCCTGCTCGCCGCCACGATCGGTCCGCGCCACGGGCTGTGGATTAACGGCGTCACCTTCTTGCTGTCGGCAGGACTGATCGCCTTTACCGCTATGCCCTCCAGCGCTCCAGGACAAGCGGTCCAACCTGCCACAGGTGCCGTGCGCCGCATGGTCGACGACCTGCGGCTCGGGTTCGCGGAGATCGCCCGTCGGCCCACCCTTCGTCTTCTGGCATTGGGCTGCTTCGCCCTACTGCTGTTCGCTTGCCTGGAAAACGCTGCCGTCGTGTTCTTGGCGGAGCAGAGTCTGGAAGTCGGTCCTTTCGGCTATGGACTGCTGGTGTCCGTTTTCGGCATTGGTATGATCGTTGCGCCGCTCGCCGTAGGTGTTCTCTGGCGCGGCATCAGTCCGCAACATGTCCTCTACATCGGCGAGGCCACCTATGGCGCGGCCACCGTCGTCACTGGCCTTGCGCCCTCCTTACCTGCGGCTGTCGTCGGAGCCACACTTGCTGGCGCTGGCAACGGAATGGAGACCACCGCGATCGAAACGATCGTGCAACGCCACAGCCCCGAAGGGAAGGTAGGGGTGGTATATGGCACGGTCACATCTTTGATGGCTCTGGGCGCCCTCATCTCCTTCGCTGTGGGTGGTCTGATCGTAACTTGGCTTGGCCCGCGCGCCACGTACGTGGTGTCCGGGGCGGGCGTCCTGGCGGTCCTTGCGGTTCTGGTCGTCGGATTCCGGTTATCGGCTGCTCCGCAGGCGAAGCCTGCCCTTGAGTGTTCACCAGAGAAGCGAGCTCGAAGATCCTAGAAGCAGGTCCCCCGATCACTCTGTCGTGTTGTTTGTAGATCACAACCGATATTTGATGAGATCACTGACCGGATTCCGTGCGAAGGGGTCACATGGCAACGGACCTTCCCTCCTTCCCCGTCGTGAACGAAAACCCACTCGACACCTGCATGCGGTTACGGGAGATCGCCCCCGTGGTCGAAGTGGAATTCCCCGGAGGCGTGCCCGCGTACCTGGCACTGACCCACAAGGCCGTGCGGGAGGTCCTCGCCGGGGACAACAAGACCTTCCTGAGGGATCCCCAGCACTGGCCCGCTCTGTACGACGGATCGATTCCCGAAGACTGGCCGCTACGTGCCATCATCCAGGGCGGTCACCTGGCCACCGTGGACGGTGGCGACCACAGGCGGCTACGCAGCCTGGTCGGCAGGGCGTTCACACCGGCCCGGGTGCAGGCTCTGCAGCCGCGGATCCAGCAGATCATCGATGGGTTGCTGGATGACGTGGTGGCCGCCGGTGACGGCGTCGACCTGGTTCCGGCCTTCACCGAGGCGCTGCCGATGGCGGTGATCTGCGAGTTGTTCGGCGTGCCCGCCGAGGACCGGCTCCGGCTGCGAAAGTGGACCGCCACGCTGCTGGCGCACACGACTCCGCCCGATGTGGCGTTCGCGACGCAGAACAACCTCCAAGCCTTCCTGCACGCCCTGGTGGAGCGCAAGCAGCGGGAACCGGGCGACGACCTCACCTCCGGCCTGGTCCAGGTCCGCGACGAGGGGGACAAGCTCACCACCGACGAGTTGGTCGGCGTGCTGTGGCTCATGCTCGTCGCCGGCCACGAGACCACCGTCCACCTGCTCGGGTACGCCATCGTGGCGCTGGCTCAGAACCCCGGCCAGCTCGAGCTGGCCAAGGCCGAGGACCGGTGGGCCGACGTGGTCGAAGAGACCCTGCGCTATCGCCACTCGGTGATGATGACCAGCTTCCGGTTCACGGCGGAGGACGTGACCGTCGCCGGGGTGCACATTCCCAAAGGCAACGCGGTGGGTGTGGTCTACCAGGCCAGTGGCATCGACCCGGAGGAGTACGGCGAGAGCGCCAACCGGTTCGACATCACCCGCGAGCAGACCGGACACCTCGGCTTCGGCCACGGCCCGCGTTATTGCATCGGCGCGCCGCTGGCCCGGTTGGAGAGCCGGCTGGCGCTCGCCTCGCTGTACCGGCGGCTGCCGGGGCTCAGCCTCGCGATCGACCCCGACGACATCCCGTACTCCCCATCGTTCTTCACGATCGGCCCGCTGTCCTTGCCGGTCACCATCGGTATCGCCAAACCCTGACGCGCCATTCGTCTTGCCCGGCAGTGAGAGCCAGACCCGACCGGAAGGTCACGCGCGCTCGGGGTAGCGCTGCCGTACGGGCGTGGCCAGCGCGATCAGAGCCAGCACCAGGCAGGACGCTCCGGCGAAGAAGAAAACCGCGGTCGCGCCGTAGCGCGCGGCGGCCCAGCCGAGTACGGCCGCGCCCACCGGCCCGAGTGAGAAGTGGATCGTCCAGAAGGCCGACGTCACCCGGCCCAGCAGGTGAGCGGGTGTCACCTGCTGGCGCAGCGACATGGAGCAGATCCCCGCCAAGCTGCCGCACGCGAGGTAGAGGGCCATGATGGCGGCCACACCCCACACCGAGCCGGCGAGCCCGAGGCCGAGAATGGCCAGCCCCGACACGACCCCCGCCCCGATCCACAGCGGCCCGAACCCGAGGATCCGCCGCATCCGGGCCACCAGCATCGAGCCGACCATCGTGCCGGCCGCCCCGACGCCCAGCACGATGCCCACCACGGAGTCCGCCTGGCCGAGGTCGTGCTTGAGCCGGTAGATCACGATGTCCGTCAGCCCGAGCGTCATGAAGATGAAGAACGTCAGCAAAATGGTCATGGTCCGCAGCACCGGCTGCCGGAACAGGAACTCCGCGCCGGCCAGCAGCTCCCGCCACGGCCGTCCCTTGGGAGCGGGCTCGACGGCGTACCGGGAGGAGCGGGTCAGCAGGACGCCGAACGCGGACAGCCCGAAGCTGGCCGCGTTGATGGCGATCGCGGCGGTCGGGCCGAGGTGGCCGCTCACCACCCCGGCGAGGGTGGGGCCGAGGATGCCCGCCGCGGCGGCGGTGGCGTACAGCATGCCGTTGGCCTCGGTGACCCGTTGCTCGCCGGCCAGGCCGCGCACCGCAGACACGTACGTGACCTGGAAGACCATGCCCACGGCCGCGGCCATCGGCAGCACCGTGTACAGAAGCCAGATGTGCTGACCGAACAGCCAGACCACCGGGATCGTCACGTACAGGACGAGCCGGACGAGGTCGCAGGCGATGAGCAGCCGACGCCGGTCGAACCGGTCGGCGAGCACCCCTGCGAACACCCCGGCCGCCACCGCCGCCGCCCCGGAGACGCCGGTGAGCAGACCCATCTGGGCGACGGAGCCGGTGACGTTGAGGATGAGGAGGGGCACCGCGATGAGCGCGAACGAGTCGCCCGCCACCGACAGCGTCTGCGCGCACCAGAAGATCAGGAAGTCACGGTCCCGCCACAACGAGCGGGCCGCCGGCCGCGTGTCAGTCTCCATCGGTCACGGCCCGAACGGCGCGGGGCGGTCCGGCCTGGGATGATCGGTGCGCGCCGATCCGGGAGAGCTCACGCAGGGAAGGTTATCTTTCCCGATCCGCCCGACGCCGCTCGTTTTTCCGCCGCCGCGCCCCGGCAGGCGACCGCTCGATCGCGCTGCCGCCCTTCAACCGCACTGCCGCCCTGCAAAGCCTGGGCCGGCAAAAGTAGATCATGTAGGGTAAGCCCGGCCCACCCTCGCAACGGCCTGGAGCCCGTCGTGCCGCACATGTCTCGTCGCCAGGTTCTCTCCCTGCTCCCCGCCGCCGGCCTGCTCGCCGTAGCCTCTCCCTCCCGAGCCGCGGCCGGGATCGACCACGCGCGGCTGCTCGCCAACACCGTGGCGATCTTCGCGGGAACCCCGGACGTCAATGCCCGCCCCGAGGTCGCCGGCAAGCTGGCGGCGATCGCCAGGACCGCCAGGCAGCGGCTGACCGCCATGGATCAGGCGGGCGACGGCGAGCTGTTCGCCGGCCTGAAGCTCGGCACCGACGACGTCAACCTGCGACTGGCCTACCAATATCTGTACGAGATCGCGCTGGCGACCCGCACCCCGGGCGGGGAGCTCAACGACGACACCACTGCCCAGCGGCGGGTCGCCGACGGCCTGCAGTGGTTGCACGAGCGCTACTTCGGCGACCAGTCGAAGGGCTACTACGGCAACTGGCACAACTGGGAGATCGCCATCCCCGCCCACGTGAGCAGGACGCTGGCCCTGCTGGCCGAACGGGTGCGGGAGGAACGCCCCGACCTGGTGGCGACGTACATCACCTCGATGGACGCCTACCTGCGCAACGGCAAGGACGGCGACGTCAACCTCGACTCACGCTTCCACACCGGGGCGAACCTGGCCGACATCACCGGCAACCGGATCCTCCAGGGCGCGCTCACCGGCGACGACGCCCGCGTCGGCAAGGCCATCGCCGACCAGGCCACCGTGTTCGCCACGATCGACCCGTACAACCTCCAGCACGGCGTCACCGACGGCTACTACCGCGACGGCTCCTTCATCCAGCACCACTCGGTCGCCTACACCGGCTCCTACGGGCGCGCCCTGCTGACCCGCGTCGTGCAGACCCTCAAGACGCTCGAGGGCGCGACGGGCGGCGGCGCCTCCGACGACCTGCCCGGCGTCGTGCACCGCTGGATCACCGACGGCTTCGCCCCGCTCATCTTCGAGGGCTGGATGATGGAGATCGTCAAGGGGCGCGCGGTCTCCCGCACCACCACCGGCTACGCCGACGTCGGGGTGATCGTGGAGGCCATCGCCGACCTGGCCGACCACGTCGAGGACGGGGCCGCCCTCGCCCTGAGGAAGTACGTCAAGTTCCTGCCGGCCGCCGACCCGGCCGCCTTCGTCTCCCCGGTCAGCATCGCCCGTTATGCGGCCATCCGCACCGACTCCACGATCCCGGCCGCCGACCTGAACCCGCCCGAGCGCTCCCTGGCGTACAACGCCATGGACCGAACCGTCCACCGCCGCCCCGGCTACGCCTTTGCCCTGGCACGGAGCTCGGACCGCATCAGCAAGTACGAGTACATGAACGGCGAGAACCTCATGCCCTGGTTCCAGGGCGACGGCGCCTACTACCTCTACCTCGCCGGGGAGGACCAGCGCGAGGTGTTCGGCGTCGACTACTACACGACCGTCTCGCCGTACCGGCTGGCCGGGATCACCGCGCCCGTGGAGGAACGACGGACGGTGCCCGACCTCTACGGCCGGTTCTGGTACGAGAACCCGGGCCACCCGCTCAACTTCACCTCCTCCTCGGAGTCCCAGAACACCTACGTGTACTTCCCCCGCGCCGGGAACGCCTTCTCCGGCGGCGCGACGCTCGGCGTGTACGGCGCGGCCGGCATGGTCCAGTCGGACGACGCCGCCTACACCGCCAAGCAGGCGGGCACCCTGCCCGACGACTTCGTCGCCTACCAGAACGCCCGCGCCACCAAGTCCTGGTTCATGCTCGACGACGAGATCGTGGTGCTGGCCGCGGGCATCTCGGGCCAGGGCGGCCGCGAGGCCGTGACCACCGTGGACAGCCGCATCGCCGCCCCCGGTGACACGATCGAGCTCACCGGCGCAGGCTGGGACGGCGGGCCCTGGCAGGCAGGCGACACCACCGCACCGCGCTGGCTCCGCTACACGAACGGCACCCGCCGCACCGCCATCGGCTACGCCTTCCTCACCCGCCAGCCCGTCACGGCCGGGCTGGAGACGGTGACCCGCAGCCGCAGAGTCGTCCGCACCTCCAACCCCGACACCAGCGTGACCAAGAACGTCTTCACCGCCTCGATCACCCACCCCGCCACCGGCGACGTACCCGCCCTCGCCTACGCCCTGGTCCCGAACGCCACCGACACCCGCCTACGCGGCTACGTGAACGGCCCGCTGACGGTCCTGGCCAACAACCGGCACGTCCAAGCCATCGCGCACAAGACCCTCGGCATCATCGCCGCCAACGTCTTCACCGACGGCCCCCGCCATGCCGACCACCTGCTCATCGACGGCCCCGCCTCGGTCATCGTCCAGTCGTCCGGCGGTCGTACGGTCGTCGCCCTGTCCGACCCCACGATGAAACGCGACCGCGTCACGGTCGTCCTGCACGGCGCGTCCCTCCACCTCGACCAGGCCGACGAGGGGGTGACGGTACGGCGCGTGCCCGGAGGCACCCTGATCCAGGCGACAACCCGCCACGCCCACGGCCGCACCTTCACCGCCACCCTCCGCTGAACCGCCCGCGGGGCGTGTGCCGGGGCACTCTTCACGCGAGGGGCGTACGTCGTTATGGTCGGAATCCATATGGACGGGGTGCAAGCGTTAGCGGAGGCGGATCCCGCGCAGCTTGGCGAGTACGCGCTCGTCGGCGTGCTGGGCCGAGGGAGTCAGTCGGTCGTCTATCTGGGCCATTCGGCGAGCGGTCATGTGGCGATCAAGCTGCTGCCCGCGGGTGATGCCGACACGCAGCGCGCGGTCGCCGCGGCGCAGCAGGTCACGGAGCCGACCAGTGCGCGGGTGCTGACGACCGGGATGTACGGTGACCGGCTCTACGTCGTCAGCGAATACGTGCAGGGCGTATCCCTGGCGGAGTGGATTCGCAGGGAAGGTCCACGTGACGCGGGTCAGCTGCACTGGCTGGCGACCAGCACGATGGCCGCGCTGGCCGCGATTCACCGGGCGGGCATCGCCCACCTGGACTTCAAGCCCGCCAGCGTGCTGCTCGGCCCCGAAGGGCCGAAAGTGATCGATTTCGGGATCGCGCGGTGGCCGGACCCGGCGGTCGTGCCGGCCTATCTGTCGCCGGAGCAGGTGGCAGGTCATCCGGCCGGGCAGGCGTCCGACCTGTTCTCCTGGGCCGTGACGATGATCTACGCCGGGACCGGGGTGCCCGCGTTCGGTGAGGACGGCGTTCCGGCCGTGTCCCATCGGGTGCTGTACACCCCGGCGGACCTGTCGCGGCTGCCCCCGCCGCTCCAGCCCATCCTGGACCGGTGCCTGGCCAAGCGGCCTGAATACCGGCCGACCGCGCAGGAGGTGCTGGCGTCCCTGCACGGAGCCGGGCAGAACCGGCCGGCCTCCGCGCCGCCGCCCGCCTACGCCCAACAGCCCGCCCAGCCGGCCCCATCGAAGAGCTCGACCGGCCTGGTGATCGGGCTGACCGCCGGAATCGTGATTTTGCTCGCGGCGATCGTCGCCGCTGCGGTGTTCCTGGTCAAGTGGCCGCAACAGGACCCGGTCGCGGTCGCCACCCCGGGTGCCGTCGTCACGACTCCGGCACCCGAGCGCGCCTCGGTGGCCGGCCGGTGGACCGGCAGCTACGTGTGCAACCAAGGCAAGACCTCGCTGGAGCTCACCATCAAAGAGACGTCGCCGGGCGAGATCGAGGCCGTTTTCGCCTTCAAGGCCGACCCGAGCAATCCCGGCGTGCCGTCCGGTTCCTTCGCCATGAGGGGCCGGTTGACCGAGGGGGCCTTGGAGCTGAACGGCGAGCGCTGGATCAACCGGCCCGGCAAGTACGTCATGGTCGACCTCCGCGCGGCCCTCACCGAGGACCGCCCCTCTGCCATCAAGGGGACCATCGTGGGTGGGGGCTGCAGCACCTTTACGGTCGAGCGGTCGTGACGTGGAGTCCGGCGTCCGGAAAATCATTGGTCAGGATGGTGGGCCCGCAGGAACACTGCAGGCGTGGCCGTACTGGAGACCGCGCGGGCGCCGGGCCGGGCCTGGGCGACCGCGCTGAGCCTGACCTCGTGGGTGCTGTTCGCGAGTTCCGGCCCCCTGGCCAAGGCGGTGATGACGGCGGGCTGGTCCCCGGCCGCGGTGACCTCCGTGCGGATCTCGCTGGCCGCCGTACTGCTGGCGCCGGTGGTCGCGGTGCTGCGGCCGCAAGCACTGCGGTTCCGCCGCGCCGACCTGTGGCTGCTTCTCAGCTACGGCCTGCTCGGCGTCGCCGGGGTGCAGCTGTTCTTCTTCCTGGCCGTGGCCAGGGTTCCGGTCGGTGTGGCGATGGTGCTGGTCAACCTGGCGCCCGCGCTGGTCGCACTGTGGGTACGGGTGGTCCGGCGCACCCGGCTGCCCGGGCTGGTGTGGCTGGGCATCGGGCTGGCCGTGGCCGGATTGGCCCTGGTCGCGGAGATCTGGCAGGACGCCCGGCTGGACCTGCTCGGTGTCGCCGCCGGGCTGGCCGCGGCGATCTGCTCAGCCGGATACTTCCTGCTCGGCGAGCACGGCGCGAGCAGGCACGACTCGTTCGGGCTGACCGCGGCCGGGCTGGCGATCGGCGCGGTGGTGGTGGTCGCGGTCAGTCCACCGTGGACGCTGCCCGCCGACCTGCTCACTGCCTCCTCGGCCCTCGGCGGCCTGCAGGCCCCGGTGTGGTTGGTGCTGCTGGTGCTGGCCGTGGTGGGCACCGTGCTGCCCTACCTGGCAGGGCTGCGGGCGCTGCGTGATCTGCCTTCGGCGCCGGCCAGCGTACTGGCGCTGGTGGAGCCGCTGGTCGCCGCCGTGCTCGCCTGGCTGCTCCTCGGGCAGGCGCTCGGCCTGACGCAGCTGGCCGGGGCGGTGATGTTGCTCACTGGCGCGGTGCTGGTGCAACTGGCCGGCCTGGCGGAGCCGCCGCTGCGGCCCCGGGGCTGACCTGCGGGCCCATCCCGGCAACTCGAAGACCCCGGCAACATCACCGTTGCCGGGGTCTTCGTGCTTTCACACGGCTTCATTCTGAATGACGCCTGCATCGCCGTTTTGGATGTCCGCGGCGACGTGCACGAGCTCCCGACAGGCCAACACCATCCACTCTTGCGTACGCCATTCATCTCTGAGTACAGTGTTCGCATCGCAAGAACGACGTTCACAAGGAGTTGCCCCCATGGACGCGAGACACCCTCGCCGCTGGCTGATCCTCATCGTGTTGTGCCTCAGCACGCTGGTGCTGGTCATCGACAACATGGCGCTGACGGTCGCGGTGCCCCCGCTGGCCGCCGACCTGGGCGCGAGCGCGCAGGACCTCCAGTGGATCCTGGAGTCCTACATGCTGGTCTTCGCCGGCCTGCTGCTGACCGCCGGCTCGCTGTCCGACCGGTACGGCCGCCGCCGAGTGATGATCATCGGTTTGCTGCTGTTCGGGGCCGCGTCTCTGGCGGCGACCATGGCCACCAGCGCCGGCCTGTTGATCGCGGCCCGGGTGGCGATGGGCGTCGGTGGCGCGCTGGTGATGCCCAGCACGCTGTCGATCCTCATCACCGTCTTCACCGACGAGGGCGAGCGGCGCAAGGCGATGGCCGGCTGGGGTGCGGTCGCCATGCTCGGCCTGGTCGGCGGCCCGGTGCTGGGCGGCGCGCTGATCGCCTCGTTCGGCTGGGAGTCGGTCTTCTGGATCAACGTGCCGATCGCGGCGCTGGCCATCCTCGCCGCCCTGGTGCTGATGCCCGAGTCCAAGGGCCCCTGGGCCAAGCCCGACCCGCTGGGTGCGATCCTGTCGGTGATCGGCATGTCCGCGCTGGTGTGGACGATCAACGAGTTCGCCCACGGCGTCTCCTGGACCCCGCTGACAATCGCGGTCGTCGCGCTGACCGCGTTCGTTATCTGGGAGCTGCGCACGGCGCACCCGATGGTCCCGCTCAAGCTCTTCCGGGACCGCGACTTCGCCGGCGGCAGCCTCTCCCTCACCCTGGTCCAGGTCGGCAACGGCGGTCTGCTGCTGGTGCTCACCCAATACCTGCAGTTCGTGCTCGGCTACACGCCCACCGAGGCCGGGCTGGCGTTCATCCCGATGGCCATCGCCTCCTTGCTCTTCAACGGCATCGGCGCCGGACTCGGCGCCAAGCTCGGCAACCGCGCCACCGCCGTGCTCGGCATGGTGGTGATGGCAGCCGGGTTCGGCGCCCTGGCCGTATCGTCCGACAGCTTCGTGATGCTGGCCATCGCCCAGTTCGTCCTCGGCGCCGGCGGCGGCCTGGCCATGCCCACCGCGATCGCCGCGCTCATGGGAGCCATCCCCGCCGAGCAGGCCGGCGTCGGCTCCGCACTCAACGACACCATTCAGCAGGCCGGCGCCGCCCTCGGCGTGGCCCTCCTGGGCAGCATCGCCACCAGCAGCTACACCGCGGCCATGCCCGCCGGCGCACCCGAGGCGGCGCGCCGCTCCATCGCCGTCGCCGTGACCGACCCGGCCCTGGCCGCGGCCGCCCGGGAGGCGTACAACGCGGCGATGTCGGCCACCTTCGTCGGCGCTGCCGCAGGCGTGCTCGGCGCCGCCGTCCTGGCCCTGCTCCTGCTGCGCGGTCGCAAGCCCGCCCCTGCCGCGGAAACTCCCGCGGAAACCGATCAGCCCCTCGTCACCGCCGGCCACTGAACACCATCCGGCACCCCATAACCACCCGCACCCAAGATCGCCGACCGGGGGCCTCGCCGCCGCGTCGGTGATCTTGTTGTCCCGTCGCACGACCTTGACAACCCCCGCGCCAAGGCCAGCCATGGATGCCGCAGTGCATCGACCGGCAGCCCCGGGCGTACGGTGGCCAGGCGTCCGTCGACGCGGCCCGTCACTTCCGGGAACGTGGCACCGCCATGATGTTCCTCGCCGCGTGGGCCGATGAGGCCCGCTGGTTGTCGGACAGGTGATCTGATCCGAGACCGATGGTGTGGCACCTGGCCGAGAACTCGAATCCCGGCTTCGGGTGAAAGGGGATACCACACCGAGGAACGGAGCACGGGCTTGATAGCCGATGTGAGCCTGGAGGATGCGACGCTGATCCAGCGGTCCAGGCGTGACCCCGCCGTCTTCGCGGCGTTATTCGACCGGCACGCGGCCGCCCTGCACCGCTATGTGACGCGGCGGCTGGGCGACTCGCTGGCCGATGATGTCGTGGCGGAGACGTTCCTGGCCGCGTTCAAGCGTCGGGACCGCTACGACGTCAGCCATCCCGACGCCCGTCCTTGGCTGTACGGCATCGCGGCCAACGTGATCGGCAAGCACCGCCGTACGGAAACGCGCTTCTACTTCGCTTTGGCGAGGACCGGAGTCGACGAGGTGGCGGAGAGCTACGCCGACCGGGTCGAGGCCCGTGTTTCGGCGTCGGCGGCACAGCGCGATCTCGCGGGGGCGCTCGCGGTGTTGTCGCCGGAAGACCGCGAGGTCCTCTTGCTGATCGCGTGGGCGGATCTGAGCTACGAGGAAGTGGCGCTCGCCCTCGGCATACCCATCGGCACGGTCCGCTCGCGGCTGCATCGCGCCAGGAGGAAGACGCGCGCGGCGCTGGGCGGCGTCGATCCGTCCGCCGTTGTCACGGATGAGGAGGAGACAGAGCGTGGATGACCTGACGATCCTCGGTGAGATGCGTGCCGACGCGCCGGAGCCGGACGCCGTACGGCTGCGCAGGCTCCGCCGCCGGGTGATGCGGCGCAGGCGGAGGTTCATGATCATGCCGTCCGTGCTGGTCGCGGCCGTGGCGGTCGTGGTGGCCGCCGTCTCGATGGCTGAGAGGCCACCGGCGGTACGGACCCTTCCCGCCGTGGAGACGGTCCTGCTGAACTCGAAGACCGTACTGGAGAAGGCGGCGAAGACCGTCGAGAGGCGTGCCGACGCGCCGGAGCCCAGACCCGATCAGTGGCAGTACACCAAGACCCTCAACGTGCAGCCTGCCGACGGCCGGACCGCGACGCACGAGAGCTGGCTGCGCTACGACGGCAAGCAGACCGCCGGGCGGGATGTCGAGGGGAACTTCCGGGTGCAGGATGTTCCGCCCGATCCGGGGGATGACGATCTCTCACCTCAGCAATATCGGCAGAAGCTGCTCAAGCTCCCGACCGACCCGGACAAACTGCTCGCGCACGTCCAAGGTGATCGGCACTGGGTCGACTACCCCAAGGAGGAGGGAGTGCCTAAGTCTGTCGAGGATCCGGACACGCGGGCCTACCGCATCCTGTCGCTGTACCTGCAGCAGCAGGCCGTCATGCCGCCCGAACTCGAGGCGGCCATCTTCCGCGCGATGGCGAAGATCCCGGGGGTGGAGATCGAGCAGGGCGTCACGGACGCGACCGGACGTACCGGGCTCGGCCTGTTCCGTTCCACCATCGGCGAGGAAACGCAACGCCGTTACCTCATTCTCGATCCTCGCACCTACCGCGTCATGGCGGACCAGTCGATCTGGCTGGGCGACGAGCTGTTCAAGGGGGAGGTGGTGTTCAGGAAGGGTTCCGTCTTCGCCGATGTGTGGCTTGAGTCCGGCATCGTGGACAAACCCGGCGACGTCCCCTAGCGATCTTTGGTCGCTAGGGAGGCCGCGGCTCCTGCCCAGCTCCACCATCCCAGCCCTCGCCATGACTGACCAATTGAACCGATTGGGTCAGTGGCCCAGCTACTCGAACCCCCCGTCGCCCCCAGCGAGCCGGCGATCGCCGCGGTCGCCGAGGAGACCCTCATCGTCCTGCGCGAGATCCAGGAGGCGATGCTGGACCTCATCGACCGCAGCCAGGTCGCCACACAATAAGCGATCAGCATCCGGCCACTGGGTCTACGCATGAGTTCTGGTGCGATCTTCACCTGGTCCAGAGCGTCATCCCCTTGGGCCGTAGGCCGTCATGAGGATGTACACGACGATGAGGACGACGACCCAGACCATGGCGCGTCTCGTGGGCGGGGGGCCGCTGCGCAGCAGGGAGATGCCCAGCGGGATGAAGGCGACGCAGAGGCCGCCCACGGCGATGAAGGACTGCGGGATTTGGGTGCCTTTGAGCGGCCCGAGCGCGAGCGCCGACATCAGGCCGAGCGCGATCGAGCGGCCCGGCCCCAGGGCGCCGGAGCGGTAGGCGCCGATGGCCAGTACGACCCAGCCGAAGAACGCCGGTCCGGATATGGCCTTGAACGGATGCCAGCGCGTCTCTCCCCATGCTGTGTAGTAGTCGTCGATGCCGTTGAGCATTGTCTGCAGGCCAAGGCTGTCAGTCAGGTGGAAGGCCAGGTGATCAGTGCCGAACTGGAAGGTTCGGGTGAACAGGCCGACGATCACCAGACAGCCGCCCCACAGTCCCCACAGCGGGCTGGTGGCAGCGATCCGTTGCGCCAGCGTCATGACCGCCGGCCACAGCAGGACGAACCCGGCGGCGAAGCAGGTATAGGCGACGGTGATGAGGGCGGGGTCCCGGGTGTAGGCGGCGAGTTGGTGAGGGACGAAGAAGTGGAACTGCGAGCGTAGGAGAGTTCCGGTCATGATCAGTATGGGACCGCCGGTCAGCGAGATGGCGCTCACCCATCGTCCAGGAAACGGGTGTTGCCGGCCTGCATTGGCCGCGGCGTTGGCGGCACGCCGTTCCGCGGCGGCCTGTCGCCATCGTGCGATTCGCCCCTGAAGATCAATCTTCATCAGTTCCTGCCCGTCTTGTCGGTGTCGGCGCGTCTCGGCTGGGTATGCCGGGCGCACCAGCATGGTGATGGGCGCTGCGGTGGGGGCGCGTCTGGCTCGGGTCGCATCTTGGTTCCCAGGCGCGAGCCGGTGGTACGACCCCAGACGGATGCGGGAGTCTGACCCTGGGCAGATGCCGGGTGATCTGCTGAGGCGATAACGTCCCGTCATGGAGTGGGCTGGGCGGCGGCTCCGCGGACGGGGCGTCGCCGACGCGGCGGTGGCGGTCCTCGTGGCGCTGTTCATCGGGTACGCCATCGTTGATCCGCCAGGGGCGTCGTCATGGTGGCCCGCTTGGTCGGCTTGGCTGGTAGCTGCGGTCGTGAGCTTTCCGATCGCCGTCCGGCGGCGCTGGCCGCGGGCCATGCTCGCTCTCGCGTGCGCCGCGGGCGTGCTGGCGACCGTGGCCGGTGCCGTCGCGGCGGGCGCGATCTGGGTGTCGTTCGTGCCGACCGTGCTCGTGCTGTACCTGGTGGCCTCCACCTCGTCGGTCGCATGGTCGGTGGCGGGCTTGGCGGCGTGCGCGTTCGCCGCGGTGACCGCGATCCTGATCTTCTACGAGCGGGTGTTTCCGGGCCTTGCGCCCGGGGCGGCGCCCAGCGAGCTGCCGCAGGCCTGGCCGATCGAGATCGGCGTGATCGGTGTGCTCCTGGCCACCGGGTGGGCCATCGGGACGGCTGTCCGCTGGAAGCGGGACACGACCGCTCGCCTCGTTCATCACCTCGCCGAGGCCGCGGTGGCCGACGAGCGCAGGCGCATCGCCAGGGAACTGCATGATGTCATCGGCCACAGCATGAGCCTGATCGCCGTCAAAGCCACCGTGGCCAACCATGTCGCCGACGCCCGCCCGCAGGAGGTACGCGCCGCGCTGGACGTCATCGAGCAGACCAGCCGAAGCACGCTCACCGAGATCCACCGAGTGCTCGACCTCCTGCGCTCCGACGGCGATCCCCAGCAGGCCCATCTGCCCGTTCCCGGCATGGCGGACCTGCCCGAGCTGGCCGCCCACGCCCGCTCGGCCGGAGTCGAGGTGGACCTGGCCGTCCGCGAAGGGGCCGCGCTGCCTCCCACGGTCGCGATGTCGGTGTACCGAATCGTGCAGCAGGCTCTGACCAACGTCATCACTCATGCCGCGCCCACCCGCTGCTCGGTCACCGTGGACATCGACGGGCGGGAAGCCATGATCGAGGTCATCGACGACGGCCCCCGCCATGGCCGGCCGCCGCGAGCGAGCCACGGCGGACACGGCCTGATCGGCATGCGCGAACGGGTCAAGATGTACGGAGGCACGTTCCACGCGGGCCGCCGACCTGAAGGGGGCTTTCGCGTGTCGGCTCGACTGCCTTACGACCAGAGGGGCACCAAGGCATGACCATCGACACCGCTTCGCGTCACTCCTCCCTGCCCATCCGTGTCGTGCTCGCCGAGGATCAGGTGTTGGTACGTGACAGCCTCAAAGTCCTCATCGACACCACGCCAGGGCTGGCCATCGTGGGCGAGGCGGGCACCGGCGCCGAGGCCGTGCTCCTGGTCCGCCGGCGGCGACCCGACGTCGTCCTCATGGACGTGCGGATGCCCGATATGGACGGCATCGAGGCGACACGGGAGATCTGCGCTTCCCCGGACAGCGCCGGCGTCCGCGTGCTGATCCTCACCACGTTCGATCTCGACGAATACGTGTACGCGTCGCTACGGGCAGGTGCGAGCGGCTTCCTCCTCAAGAGCGCCACTGCGACCGAGCTCCTGGCCGCCATCCAAATCGTCGCCTCCGGCGAAGCGCTGCTCGCCCCTTCCGTGACCCGTCGGCTCATCACCGAATTCCTGCGGGGCCCCCGCCCCTCCCCGGTCGTGCGAGACCTCAACGAGGTCACCCAACGCGAGCGCGAGGTGCTCACCCTCATCGGCAAGGGAATGTCCAACTCCGAGATCGCCGAGCACCTTCACCTCACCGTCGGCACGGTCAAGACCCACATCGGCCGCCTCCTCGCCAAACTGCACGCCCGCGACCGGACCCAGCTCGTCATCGCCGCCTACGAAGGCGGGCTCGTCACTATCCCGGATGGCCGCCGATAACCAGCCAGCCCCTCTTCAAGCGGCGGCCTACCACTGCACGTTTTCCGTACCGACCTCTGTAGTCATGGGTGTACGCCGACACCTGGCGATTGTGCTCGGCACGGTCCTTCTTGACAGGACTGTCCCAGGGGCGTCGTCAGGCTCCCGGTCCGTCGATCGGGTTGGCGCCGAATCGATCGGAGAGCGTGACGACTCGTTCGAGATGGGCGAAGGCCCCCTCCGGGTGCCGGCGGGCCTCCTCGAGGAAGCGGGTACGCATGGTCGAGGCGAAGTCGAGACGCGGGTAGGCCTTCACAATGCCGGCGAGATCGTCCGGCGCGAGCTCTTCGTAGCCGAGTCCGGCGACGTCCACGGCGGCTCCCGCTTGGACCAGCCGGTACACGGGCACCTCCTCGGCGACGAGGTTGGTGTGCCGCAGGATCGCCTCTTCGACCAGGTGGATGCGGTCCAGGTCCCATCCGCGCGAGTCAAGGAAGCGGCACGCGAGGTCGGCCCCGGAGCGCGCGAAATCGCTCTCGCCCTGGTAGGCGTCGGTGAGACCGAGATCATGGATCATCGCCGCGACGAAGGCCACCTCCTCGTCGACCTCGGGCTTGGCCACGATGCACCGGCCGAAGAGGTACGTGCGGTAGCTGTGGTTGAGCAGGTAGGCGGGAGCGGCCTCGGCGGCGAGGTCCGCGGCCGCCTGGGCCGTGAGCGAAGAGGGAATCGAGGGGATCATCGGATGCTCCATGTGTCACAGGAAGCGGACGAAGCCCATCGTTGGCCCGGATGACGAATGTCGGCAAGGACATAGATATGTCAGATCCGGCCATCGCCTCAGTGTCGGGACATGTCCAGATGTGACATGTGCTTGTCATTGCGGACACCCCGGTGATCCTGCAGAGTTGGCGCCATGACTGCTCACCTCGTCGTGATCGCCGTGTACGACGGCGTCGAGCTGCTCGACGTCGCCGGACCGCTCGAGGTGTTCTCCACCGCCGACCGCCTCGTCAGCAAGGACATGCCTGGCTACGAGACACTGGTCGCCGGTCCGGCGCCCGGCCTCATCCGCTGCGCCGGGGGCACTGCCATCGCCGCCGATGTCTCCTGGGCAGAGCTGGATCGCAAGATCGGGACACTGATCGTGCCCGGCGGTCTAGAGCTCAGTGCGACGGAAGCGAAGGCGCTACAGGCCCCGTCCCTGGTCGAGTGGCTCGCTACCCCCGCCGCTCGCGATACGCCCCGGATCGCGTCGGTCTGCGCCGGGGCTCACATATTGGCCGCCGCAGGCTTGCTTGACGGGCGACGAGCGACGACCCACTGGGCGACGGCGCGACAGCTCGCCGCCGATCATCCCGAGGTGATCGTCGAGCCGGACGCCATCTTCGTCCGTGACGAGCACATCTGGACGTCGGCGGGCGTGTCCACGGGCATAGATCTGGCCCTTGCCCTGGTCGCCGACGACCACAATGCCGAGCTGGCCCGCAGAGTCGCCCGGTGGCTCGTCATGTATATGCGACGGCCGGGTGGTCAGAGCCAGTTCAGCGAGCTCCTCGCACCCTCCACGGCCGCCGACGCCGGGATCGCGCGCCTGCAGGCGTGGATCCCGGACCACCTCACCGAGGATCTTTCCAACGAAGCGCTCGCGCGCCGCACCAGCCTCAGCGTTCGTCACTTCTCCCGACTCTTCCGCCAGCAACTCGGAGTGACACCCGCGCAGTACGTCGAGTCGGTCCGCGTCAACGCGGCGGCCCGGCAACTCCTCCACACCGGCAACGGGCTCAAGACCATCGCGCACTCGGTCGGTCTCGGCTCGGTCGAGACGCTCCACCGGGTGTTCAGGCAACACTTCGGCGTCACTCCGGCGGCCTATCGGCAGCGTTTCACCACGCCCGCGGACATGACCGAACCGGACTCTTGATCGTTCGCACCCCATGCTGTCCCGAACCGGTGATCTTCCCCGCCGTGGCCCGCGAGATCGCGACCATCGTGCAGGCTGACCTCCATGTCCGAGGGCGTCGCTGTCACCGGTATGGACGCAGCAAAGAAGATCGCAGCTCTGGAGCCACGCCGTCCCCTGCCCGGACGTCTTCAGCACCGCCTCCCCGGCGGCAACGCTTCCGCCAGGCCGACACCGACAAGCCTGAACTCCAACGCCTCGTGCCATTCAATCTTGCCCGCCCTGGTCAACCGGCCATCACCGGGCCGTCTTCACTGTCCAAGGTCAGGCGGCGCGGACGGCTGCCATGACGTGTGGCCAGGCGGCAGCGCCAAGCGCCGCACTCGCCTCCGGGGTCCCGCCGTGGTCGAACTTGGTGGATGGAGCCGGAGCCACCTCTCCCGGGAAGACGACCCGATGCCCCGCGTCGGCCTCGGCGATGAGCACTGCCTCCCTCCCGGCCGTTGAGCGCCGGGCCGCGAGTTCGTGGGCGAAGCGCAGGGACGGCCACATCCGGTCGGCGCCGCCCGCTATCAGGACCAGATCGGCGCTGGCCTTCTCCACCGGAATGGCAGCGGCGGGCAACCGGTCCGCATGTATCGCGAGGCTGCGCTCGTACCAACTGAGCACAGAGACCGGCGTGCCTTCCTGCTCCTTCGGCCTCCAGGACTCGTCATAGGGGACAAAGGGCAGCGGCCGCCCCTGCCAGGTCCAGCTAGAGCGGTACGGGTGGTGCCGGCCGTCACCACCCGGCCCAACATTGGCCCAGGTGACAGACGTCGGGGCAAGGGCGATCACGGCGTCGGCGCAGTTCGTGAGGGTGGACACGAGCAGGGCTGCCTCCGCGCTCTTGGAGTTGCCGAGGATGCTGATGCGCCTGGCGCCACGCTCACGCAGCAGTCCAGTTGCAGCAACGAAGGTCTCCAGCGGGACCTCGCAGATACCAGGCACCTGCCCAGGTCCGCCGAACCACTGAACCGACACCGCGGTCACGCCGGCGCGAGCGAAGAGCCGACACCGTTCGCGTTCGATCCGGCCGCTCGATCCGGAAAGCACAAGGACACCCGCGCCGCTGCTGCCCGCAGCCGGTTCGGAGAGGAAGCCCTCCCAGGGCCCGGTCAGCTCATGCTCGACGATCATGGCGTCCATGCCGCCAACCTACTGCAGGCAAGTCTCTCGGCCACTGCGGGGAGCGCGAGAAGCCGTCTCCTGGGCCGAGCACGAGGGGAGGGCATAAGCCGCGCTCCTCCAACCAAGCGACGACGGAACGGACGAAACCGTCGACGTGCGACAAGGGTTTGCCGGCGAACACCGCGTGGAGGTGCCCGACCCCGACCGCGTCGTCCAGGCCCAGGCGCGTCGGTAGGTCTCCTCGTCGGTGGCCGCGCGGAGGACGTCCCAGCCGTGCCAGGTCGCGACGAGTGCCGCGTCGATCGCCGGGTCGGACAGGATCGCCATGTCCCAGTCGAAGACGCCGTCAGCTTGCCGTCCTCGCCGAAGTGGACGTTGCTGCCGCCGAGGTCGCCGTGGACGAGGCTGGCCGGGACCTCCTCGAGCGCCAGCAGCGTGTCCAGCCGCTGCCGAACTCCGTCACGCCACTTCGTCGGCAGGCGCGGAATGATCTCGTCGTTCAGGATGTCGGCCTATCCCAAGCCATCGGCATACCGGCGCGGCGTGTGGAGAACGGCCTCGAGCTCCGGCGAGATTTCAACCTCGCGCAGTGCCTCCAAGAGCAGGCCGAACGCCGCCGGGTCCCCGATGCCTTCCCGTAACCCCTCGCCGTCGATCCACGAAATCGCGACGGCCGCGCGTTCCCCGAACGTAGCCACCGCAGTCAGCGGCTCCGGCACGGCGAAAGGCAGGCCGGCCGCCGCAACGGCTCGAAGAATCTCGACCCGGCGCGGCAACTCGGCGGCGGCACTGGGGCGCTTGCTGATACGCACGGCGGCGACGCCGGGGAACAGCACGACGTGGTGCATACTCCCGTGCTCGGCAAGGCGTGCGGAGTCAAGAGGAGCGTCGGGGACAAGTGCTTCAGCGATTTCCAGGAGGTCGGATCGCCTTCTCGAGTTCGCCGAGCAATGGGCGAGAAGTGCCCGGCGATCACAGCGAGCGTTTTCGATCTGCGGGGTGGGGCGTGGCCGTGGGGTGCCGGATCAGGCTTTGAAGCTGCTGAGCATGGTCAGGACCTGGTCGTAGGTGCCGTTGGCCTCGGCGTGTCGGGCGAACTTGGCACTTTCCACGACGATTTCCTTGGCGTCTGGTTGGGCATCCAGCAGTGTCAAAGTCTCGGTCAGGAACTCGTCCAGCGGCATGGCCTGCTCATTGTCCTGCTGGCCCATCAGTCCGGTCCGGACCGGTGACGGGACCACCTCGATCACCTGGACAGGGGTGCCGGCCAGTTGGACGCGCAGACTCTCGGAGAAGGAGTGCAGGGCGGCCTTGGTCGCGTTATAGGTGGGAGTGGCCGGCAACGGCACAAAGGCCAGTGCCGAGGTCACGTTCAGGACGACGGCGTCGTCCTTGGTCACCAGGTGCGGCAGGAAGGCATATGCCATCCGGATCGGGCCGAGCAGGTTGGTGGTGACATGGTCCTCGGCGGTCGGCAGGCAGGCCGGATCGAGCAGGTTCTCCGGCCGCTGGATGCCGACGTTGTTGACCAGCACGTTGAGCTGGGGATGGCTCGCCACCAGGGTGCTTGCGGCGCGGGTGATCGACGCGGGGTCCGCCACGTTCAGGACGAAAGTCTCGATGCCCGGGTGCTCGGTGGCGATCTGGTCGAGCAGGTCCTTACGCCGGCCGGCGACGATCACCTTGTTGCCGGCCTCGTGCAGACGCAGGGCCAGGCCGAGCCCGATGCCCGAGGTGCCGCCGGTAATCAGGACCGTGTTGCCGGTCATCTTCATGGGAGTTCTCTCCTTCGCTGGCTGCGGGGCCGGTGAGCGCCCGCAGCCCCGACCGTAGGGGCGCCCGCGCGGAGGCGGGAGAGGAAGGTTTATCCATGGATCGGCGGTCCCTGGCTGGGCCGACGCAAAACGACGACCATGGGGGACATGGACAAGAAAGAACTGGCGGAGTTCCTGCGTCGGCGGCGCGAGCTGCTGCGCCCCGCCGACGTCGGACTGATCAAGGGCCCACGCCGGCGCACCCAGGGGCTGCGCCGCGAGGAGGTCGCCCAGCTCGCCGGCATGTCCACCGACTACTACGCCCGCCTGGAACAGCAGCGCGCTCCACAGCCGTCCGTCCAGATCACCACCGGCCTCGCCAGGGCCCTGCGCCTGACACTGGACGAACGCGACCACCTCTTCGCCCTCATCGGCCACAACGCCCCGGCCCGCTTCCATCCCTCCGAGCACGTCAGCCCGACCCTCCTGCGAGTCCTGGAACGCCTGAACGCCGACACCCCGGCCCTGGTGCTGACCGACATGGCGGAAACCCTCGCAATGAACCCCATCGCCACCGCCCTGCTCGGCGACCGGACCCGCCATACGGGCCTGGCCCGCAGCTGCTTCTACCGCTGGTTCACCGACCCGGCCGAGCGCCTGTACTACGCCGAAGAAGACCACCCGGACCACACCCGCTCCCAGGCAGCCCGCCTGCGGGCCGCGCTGACAGCCGGCAGCGACGTCGACCGAGCCGCCCATATGGTCGCCGAACTCCACGAAATCAGCCCCGAATTCGTCCGCGTGTGGGAACTCGGGGAGGTCGCCCAGCGCTATGAGGAGTCCAAGACCATCCTCCACCCCGACCTTGGCCGTATCGACGTCGACGCCCAGTTCCTGTGCACCCAAGACCGCACGCAGACCCTGGTGGTACTGGCCGCCCGACCCGGCACCGACAGCCAGGGAAAGCTCGAACTGCTCTCCGTCATAGGACACCAGCAGCTCACCCTCTAACCGGCCTGTCGGTAACGAGGCTGTCATGAAGTACATGCGTTTCAGTTTGCCCAGCTCAGATGGGTTGCACCGACCCAGCGGAACAGAGGTTCCACGGGGCCTCGGCTGCGTCGAGCACCACCACTGACCTGCACTGGGCTGATCGCGTGTACTTGGTGACACGAGTCTTAACGACAGGTCGGCCGTCTGTCTTAACGACAGGTCGGCCGTCTGCTCGCAGATTCCCCGGGAGGGTTCGGTAGGGATATCAACGTTGAAGCATGGCCATGCCTGCATGTTCGGTCCCTGGCGCTGCAGTTCGCCGACGACCCGGACTACCGCCAAAGGTGGAGGCCTGAGTATGCGCTATTTGCATCGGGGAAGCTCATTCACCAGGACGACGACTAGTGCTGAAGACACATCCTCAGGCCAGGAGACCCAGGGTTTCGGGCGTTTCCCAGGCCGTCAGATGCCGCTCAGGGTCGGTTTCCTCCTGCGCGAACTGGTTGATCAGCTCGGCGAGGGCTCGCCGGTCCTGCTCGGACAGGTCCTGCAGGAGGGCGATCACCGGCTCCAGCAGCTGCATCGAGGCCTCGACGATAGCGTCGTCTTCGCTGAGATCAAGCCTGATGACGATCTCCGTGAGGGCTTTGGCAAGGGTGCGTTCGAGCGTGGTCATGATGAGGGCTCCTGGCTGGCCGTTGGGGCTCTTCCTCGACGCTGCGACGATCGCCGCGGCTCGTCCCGCGTCAAGATCGTTCGTCCTCGGCTTCGCCTGCGGGCGCTGCGTCTTGACCCGCTCCTCCCAGCGGCGGGCCAGGCGTTGTCGAGGACGAGCCAGGAAAAGGTCAGCCGGCGGCCTTGCCCGCGACGGTGGTGGCGGTGGCCTGGGCGCGGGTCTGGGCCAGCCGGTAGGACTCGGTGCCTGTCTCGATGATGTTGCCGCCGTAGGTCAGGCGATCGACGATGGCCGCGCAGAGCCGCGGCTCGGTAAATGTCTTAGTCCATTCCGAAAACGCCTCGTTTGAGGCGGCGGTCATCGGCGCAAGGAGCCTTCGGCATTGGCGCCTCGGGGGTTGAAGACAGCTCGTACGGCAGCTTCATCGCCTTCGATGTCGACGAGCCCAAGGGTGTCGTCGAGGGTGAGCACACCCGCTGCCAGCCCGAGCACGATCGAGGCGTCAGCGCGCACGACGGCATCGAGATCGCGACCATCGGGCAGGCTGACCTCCATGCCCGAGGGCGTCGCCTGCACTTGGAGCAGTTGACCGTCGACCGCGATCCCCACCGTCGATGACCGGCGTGCAGCCGACTTGTCACGGAGCAGGGCGGGGAGGGCGACGACGAGCCATTCGGCGCGGAAGTGGTCGCCGCCTGGTCCGCGTGTCATGAGCGGCGTGGACCAGCGGATGAGGCCCTCGATCGGCTCCCGCAGCTCGGCGCCCCACGGGGTGAGGGCGTACATGATGACATTGCCCTCCTCGGCCAGGAGCCGCTCGACCACTCCGGCGGTCTCGAGGTCGCGGAGGCGGTCGGCGAGCAGGTTGGTGGCCACGCCAGGGAGCCCATCGAGCAGCTCGCGGTAGCGGGCGGGAGCCACGAGGAGTTGGCGGACGATGAGCAGATTCCACCGGTCGCCCACGACATCGAGTGCCCGGGCGAGACCGCAGTGCTGGCCGTAGCTTCGGCTCAATTTCCACCCACTTGACAATCTCAAGCTGACTTGACTATCTATACCACAGTCGCCGAAACGAGGATGGTGCTGACATGGTCCCGGCTGCGACGCACAGTGGTGCGTCCGACACCATGGCCCAGGTTCGTGCGGCGTTGCGGGACGTTGTCCCCCGCCTCGTCACCCTTGTGCGGAGCGTCCCTGACGCCAACTCCGCTTCGATCGGTACGTGGACGGTGGGCGAGGTCGCGGCTCACCTTTCTCATGTCTTTCGCTTCGACACCGACGCCGTCGCCGGAAGACCGCTCCCGGAAGCCATAGTGACAACGCCGGGAATGGCCGAGGTCAACGCGAAGATGCTGGCCGAGGACGGCGAGCGGGACCCAGCCGTACTCGCCGATCGCATCGGCACGCTGGCAAACGAGTTCGACGACGTCGCGTCGCGTTCACGAGCCGCCACCGTGGATTGGCTGCAAGGTGTCCGCCTGCCGCCTTCCGCGGTGGCCTGTCACCTGCTCGAGGAATGCCTGGTGCACGGCCACGACATCGCCAGAGCCACTGGACGCCCGTGGCCGATACAGCGTCACCACGCTCTGCTCGCGATCGAGGGCGGCGCGCTTCCGCTTATCGCGGCTCTGTCGCCCACTGCTTTCGTGAACCAAGAGAAGGCCGGATCCTTCCGAGCTCGCTTCGACGTGCGCCTGCGTGGAGGTGGACGCACGTTGCTCGTCTTCGACGGCGGCTCGTTGACGCTCGACGCGGCGGGCGCACGTGACGTTGACGCCCACGTCTCTGCCGACCCCTCGGCTCTCATGCTGATGTTCATCGGCCGCCAAGGAATGTGGAAACCGCTTCTTGGCGGAAAACTCGCCGCTTGGGGTCGTCGGCCATGGAAGCTCGCCCGCATGCTCACCGTCATAAGCCCCCCCGTAGCCAGTTCGCCGGACGATCGGCCGGCATTGTGCGGCCCCGACCGGCACCTTGATCCCGACCTGCGTCGACCACGGCCGGTCCGCCCGCACGATGATGTGAGCGCCCCGTGAACCTGAACGGTCTCTCGCCCGACTGCGCTAGGTGACGGAAGGGATGAGATGACCGATGAGCTGCTGGTGGTCCGCGTCCAGTTGGGCGATCGGTCTGCCTGGGCCGAGCTGGTGACCCGATGGCGAGTGCCGGTGTGGACCTATGTGCGGCGGATGCTGGATGCCGAGCGGGCCGACGAGGTGACCCAGGAGATCTGGCTGGCTGTGGTCCGTGGCCTGCCCCGGCTGCGGGAACCCGGCCGGTTCGCACCCTGGCTGTTCACGATTGCCCGCCGCTCGGTGACCGACCGCCTGCGCAGTGAGTACGCCAGGGAGAAGGAGAGCTTCACCGCCGACGAGGCGATGGTTGAGGATCCCGTCGAGGCCATGGCGGATCGTGCCGAGCTCGTCGCCGCGTTGGCGGGGCTGCCGGTCTTGGAGCGGGAGATTCTCGTCCTGTTTTACCTGGAGGATCTGTCGGTCGAGGAGTGCGCGCAGATCTGCGCAGTCCCTACCGGCACGGTCAAGTCCAGGCTCAATCGGGCTCGCCGGCTGCTGCGGGAGCGTCTGGAGGAAAGGGGATACCGGCCGTGATCGAGGAGGAGCCGCGTCTGTCGGCGCGGGAGATGATCGAGCGGCTTGAGCCGTCGCTGTCACCGTGGCGACGGGTTCGCGCCGTGGTGGCGCTGCTGGCCGGGCTGGGCGGCGCGGTGTTCGTGGCCGCGCTGTGGTGGAGTGAGCCGGGTCCGCTGCCCGGCCGTACTCACGGGGCGTTCGCGCTGTTCACCGTGTTCTGCTCGGCCTGGGCGAGCTATGGCTGCTGGCTGCTGACGCGCAGGGTGCCGTTGTTCGCCACCGACCGAGTGATCGCTGCCTGGATCGCCCTGGTCGCCTCGCTGGTCACGACCGTGGGTGTGGTGGGCATCACCGTGCAGCGCGGTCTCGGCCTGGGTGCCGCGTTGGCAGTGGGGGGTGTGTTCGTCGCGGCGGCATTGGTGCTGCTGGTGCGGGCACACGCTCGCCGGGCCGAGCTGCTGCGCCGCAAGCGCGAGCTGACCGGCGGGGAGCAGGCGTGAACACGCTGGAGGCCGGCACGCTGGGCAAGCGCTACCGCAACCGCTGGGCGCTCCGGGAGGCCACGTTCAAGCTGCCCGCCGGGGCTCGGTGCGCGCTGGTCGGGCCGAACGGGGCAGGCAAGACCACGCTGCTCAACCTGGTGACCGGGCTGCTGATACCCACCATCGGCCGGGTGCGCGTCTTCGGCAGGCCGCTGGAGGTGTCCAGGGTGGCGTTCGTGGCGCAGGACAAGCCGCTGTATCGACGCTGGAGCGTGGCCGACCTACTGCGCCGTGGCCGCCGTCGTGGAGTCTGTGGAGCCCGACCTGTCCGGACTCACCCAACAACTGGCCGGATTCCTGCCCGGGGCGATCTGCCTGGTGTGGGGCGCACCACTGATCGCCCGCGAATTCGAGACGGGAACCCATAAGCTCGCCTGGACCAGAGCCTGACACGCGGTCGCTGGCTGGCCGCGATCCTGGCCACCGCGGCCACCGGCGCTCTGGCCGCGGCAGCGGTGCTCACAGCGCTGCTCGCTGGGCGCTGCCTTCCACCGCGGGCGATCCGATGGCCTGGCCGTACTACGAAAGCCATGGCCTGGTGCCCTTCGCCCGAGCCCTGTTCGCCCTGACACTCGGCGTCGCGCTTGGTGCCGTCACCCGGCACACCCGTATCGCCATGCCGCTGTCGGTCCTGCTGGTGGGCATCAGCCAACTCGCTGGCCGGGCGTTGCGCGGTCACCTTGAACAGCCCTATTGGCCCACACAGACAGAGGGGACGGTCCGCTTCCGCGCCCACTACGTCGATCGCGGGCGGCCGGGGGAGATGGAGGAGGACAGCCGGTTCGTACGCCTCGACGGCCGCTGGGTGTACGCCGGCGCGGTGTAGATCCAAACGCTGTCCCAGGAATGTGGCAACCACGGGGCTGGCATTGGTCAGCCTTGGCCCACGAAACCTCCAGCAATCCTCTTCGGCGGCAAAGAGATGGGCACAGATTTCTCGCTAAATTCAGATATTCGCCCATAAATATTACTCCGGGTAGAATAGCGACTAATGAGGCACATATCTGTCGCCGGATTTGGGGGCGGTTCAGAGGTGGCAGTTGCCTGGGACGACATAAAGCAGCTGACCAGCGCCCATGACAGGTTCTACGACGGGCGCGAGGTCGAGGGAAACGTCAGGGGTTCCATCCTGACGTCCTGGCAGCGCTGTCGGCTGCTCGGCCTGGTCCCCGACCAGTTGGAGATTCCCTACCAGGAGGATCTGGACCTGCACGGCCGGCTCATTCACGCGGCCGCCCCGGTGCTCGACAAGATGGAGGTCGAACTCACCGGAACGCGGGTGAGTGTGATCCTCTGCGACAAGAAGGCCACGGTGCTCCAGCGCCGGGGCGGCGACCCCGAACTCAACAGGAGCCTCGACACCGTCTGCCTCACCGTCGGATTCACCTTCGCGGAGCAGATCGCCGGCACCAACGGCATCGGCACGGCGCTGGCGGCCAGAAAACCCAGCTACGTCTTCGGCAGTGAGCACTTCGCCGCATGCATGCATCCCTTCGCCTGTGCTGGCGCCCCCATTCGCGATCCGCTGAGCGGGCAGGTCGAGGGGGTCCTCGACCTCACCTGCCGGCGGTCCGACGCGGATCCGGCGATGCTGAAAGTCGTCCGCGACGCCGCCCGTGCCATCGAGCAGCGCCTGCTGGAGCAGACCACCCGACGGGAGCGGGAGCTGCTCGCGGCCTTCCTGCGCACCCACCGCGACGCCCAACTGCCCGGCGCGAATGAACGAGTGCTCCCCTCGATCGACGTTCTGAGCCGTGCCGACCGGGCCCTGCTACGGGAGAAGGCAGCGGAGCTGATCTCCTCCCCGCGCCGGCTCATGGACCAGGTGGAGCTCTTCAACGGCCAAATCGCCACCCTCACGCGCCGCTCGGTCGACGACCCCTCGGGAGGGGCCGGCATCGCAGTCGAGATCAGCCTCCCGGACGAGGCTGGCCGCCACCTGCCGGTCACCGCCCCCATAGCGGTGCCGTCCTCCTCGGACACTCTGGTGATCCCGACCGCTCTGACGACCTTCAAGCCTCGGACGCCGCCTGAGGCTGAGGCGCTCCCCGCGCCCGGATCCGAACCGGTGACGGCGGCCGCGCCCGTAACCGAGGAGACCGCCGCTCCGGAGCCCGGGGCCGCCGCGGCGACCAGGGGCAGCGAGGGCTGGCTGCTCCTCGTCGGTGAACCGGGCGTGGGACAGCTCGCCCTGCGGGCACGGCAGCGCCTGGAGCTCCTCTACGACGCCAGCGTCCGTATCGGGACCACCCTCGACGTGACCCAGACGGCGGAAGAGGTGGCCGACCTGGTCGTCCCGCAGTTCGCGGACTTCGTCACCGTCGACCTGTCGGAGGCCGTGCTGCGCGGGGACGAGGCATCCTGCGACGTCGGCGTGCTCCGCCGGGTGGCGTTGGGCGCCATCCGGGAGGACTCCCACCTCTGCGAGGTGGGGGAGATGCTCGATTTCGTCCCGTCCACTCCGCAGCGCCGGTGCCTGGCCGCCCAGGAGGCCGTGCTGGAGCCGGATCTGGCCGAGGCCCCCGGGTGGACGGCCATGGACCCGGTGCGTGCGAAGAAGATCCTCGGTTCCGGGATCCACTCGCTCATCGCGGTGCCCATGCACGCGCGTGGGGTGAATCTGGGCGTGGTCAGCTTCTACCGCTCGGAGCAGCGCGCGTTCGAGGAGGATGATCTGCGTCTGGCCGAGGAGCTGGTCGGTCGTGCGGCGTTGTCCATCGACAACGCCCGGCGCTACACTCACGAGCACACCATGGCGCTTGCCCTGCAGCGCAGCCTGCTTCCCCGGGGTCTGCCCTCGCAGAGCGCGGTCGAGGTGGCGCACCGTTACCTGCCCGCCTACGGCGGGGTGAGCGGGGACTGGTACGACGTCATCCCGTTGTCCGGCGGCCGGGTGGCGCTGGCGGTCGGCGACGTCGTGGGGCATGGCCTGCACGCCGCCGCCACGATGGGCCGGCTGCGGACGGCGATGCAGAACTTCGCCGTCTTGGACCTGCCTCCGGAGGATCTGCTGACGTGCCTGGACGAGCTGGTCGACCGGCTGGACGCCGATCAGGGCGGTGGCGATGGGGGCGATGGGATCGTGGGCGCCACCTGCCTGTATGCGGTGTACGACCCGGTGTCTAGGCGCTGCACCCTGGCCCGTGCCGGTCATCCGCTGCCGGCCCTGGTGCTTCCTGATGGGACTGTGCAGTTCCCGGATGTGCCGGCGGGCCCGCCGCTGGGGCTGGGAGGTCTGCCGTTCGAGACGGTCGATCTGGAGATTCCCGAGGGCAGCGAGCTCGTTCTGTACACCGACGGCCTGATCGAGGAGCGTAGCCGCGACATCGACGTGGGGCTGGCGCTGTTGCGCAGCGCACTGTCGCATCCCAGCCGCCCGCCCGAGGAGACGTGCCAGGCGGTCGTCGAGGCGCTGCTGCCCGGCCGTCCCAGGGACGACGTCGCGCTGCTGGTCGCGCGCATGCACGCGGTGGAGGCCGACCGTGTGGCCGCCTGGGAGCTGTCCGCCGATCCGGAGAACGTCTCCAAGGTGCGCGGCGCGGTGACGGAGCAGCTGGGCCGCTGGGGTCTGGAGGAGTTGGAGTTCACCACGGAGCTGGTGGTCAGCGAGCTGGTCACCAACGCGATCCGGTACGCGAAGGCGCCGATCGAGGTGCGTCTGCTCCGCGACAGCACTCTCATCTGCGAGGTGTCGGACTGCAGCAGCACCTCGCCCCGGATGCGCCGCGCCGCGACGACCGACGAGGGAGGGCGTGGGCTGTTCCTGGTCGCCCAGCTCGCCTCGCGCTGGGGCACCCGGTACACGGCGAGCGGGAAGGTCCTCTGGACCGAGCAAAATCTGCCAAGTCCCATCCTTCACCACACGGAGAGGACTAGTGATCATGCAGCTTGAGACGCTCTTCAAGCCGTCACCGGTCAAGGAGTTCACGCCGCTGCCACGGGCGCTGCTCGGACCTGGAACGCATGAACTCGTCGGTGCGGAGGCCCGGAGGCTGGGCTTCCATCGAACCCTGGTCGTCACCTCGGGCCTGCGGGGCACGGACATCGTGCAGCGGATCGTCGACCAGGGGAAAATCCACGGCGTGGACTTCGTCGTCTACGACAAGGTCGAGTCCAACCCGAAGGACTACAACTGCATGGATGCCGCGGAGGCGTACCGGGAGAACAAGTGCGACTCCTTCGTCTCCATCGGCGGCGGTTCCTCGCACGACGCCTGCAAGGGCGCCCGGATCTCGCTCGCGCACGACGGCCGCAGCATCAACGAGTTCGAGGGCTACCACAAGACGGAGAATCCAGACAACCCGCCGCACATCGCGGTGAACACTACTGCCGGCACGGGCTCCGAGACCACGTCGCTGTTCGTCATCACCGATACTACGACCGACCCGGACAACCCGCACAAGTACGCGGCCTTCGACCGCTCGGCCCGCGTGGCGCTGGCCATCGACGACCCGGTGCTCTTCTACGAGTGCCCGGTCGACTTCACCGCGCAGTGCGGCATCGACGTGCTCACGCACGCCTCCGAGGCCTACGTGTCACGGCTGGACTTCACGCCCGCGCTGGGCGCCGCCCTGCAGGCTGTCGAGATCGCCGCGCAGTACCTGCGCACCGCCACCTGGGACGGGCGCAACCTGGCCGCCCGCGAGGCCATGATGTACGGCGAGTACATCGCGGCCCAGGCGTTCAACTCCGGCGGGCTGGGCCTCGCCCACTCGATCTCGCACGCGGTCAGCGCCTACTACGACCTGCACCACGGGCTCAACAACGCCGTGCTGCTGCCCCGGGTCTGGGCCTTCAACCTGCCGGTGGCCTACCGGCGGTTCGCCGACATCGCCAGCGCCATGGGCGTGGACACCACCGGTATGAGCACGGTGCAGGCGGCCGACGCCGCCGTCGAGGAACTCGTCCGCCTGGTGCGCGACCTGGGCATGCCGGAGAAGCTCACCGACGTGAAGCAGGACACGTACTCCAAGAACCGGCTCGGGCAGGGCCCCACCGAGTTCTACCAGCGGTCGTGGGAGATCAGCGGGGACGACGCCGACGTCGATCGCATCACCCGGCACACCCTCGGCGACTCCTGCGTCCCGACCAACCCCAAGGAGCCCACCTACGAAACAGTCCGTCCGCTCGTCGACCACTGCATGAACGGCGACCTGGACGACCTGCTCACCTGACCCTTCGGAGGAACGGAGAGAACGTGACCGATGCGTTCGAGTCGGTAACGGACGTGGTCGACAAGCTCGCCACGCACGGATACATCGCCGACCGCCGGCTGGCCACCACCGTGTACCTTCTGTGCCGCCTGGGCAAGCCGGTCCTGCTGGAAGGGCCGGCCGGGGTCGGCAAGACGGAACTGGCGAAGGTCCTGGCTGCGGCCACCGGACGCCGGCTGCTGCGCCTGCAGTGCTACGAAGGGCAGGACGAGTCGAGGGCGCTGTACGAGTGGGACTACGGGAAGCAGCTCCTGTACACGCAGATGCTGCGCGAGAAGATCAGCGAGATCGTCGCGGACGCGCCAGACCTCGCCGCCGCCGTGGAGCGCATCGGCGATCAGGACAGCGTCTTCTTCTCCGACCGCTTCCTGTCACCCCGGCCCGTCCTGGAGGCCATCCGCAGCCCCGAGCCGGCGGTCCTGCTCATCGACGAGATCGACCGCGCCGACGAGGCGCTGGAGGCTGTGCTGCTGGAGTGCCTGGACGAGTACCAGGTCTCGGTGCCCGAGATCGGCACCTACATCGCGGAGGTTCCTCCGTACGTCGTGCTGACCTCGAACAACACCAGGGACCTGTCGGCCGCGCTCAAACGGCGGTGTCTGCACCTGTTCCTGGACTACCCGGACGCCGAGCGGGAGCTGGAGATCGTCCGCTCCAAGCACACCGGGCTGCCCGACGCGCTGGCCGCGCAACTGGTCGGCGTGGTGCGCGAACTGCGTGGCCTGCGGTTGCGGAAGAGCCCTGGCATCTCGGAGACGGTCGACTGGGCCCGCGCCCTGGCCGTGCTGGGGGCCGAGGAACTGGACGCGCACCTGCTCATGGAGACCGTCAACGTGGTGCTGAAATACGAACGCGACCTGAACCGCGCGCTCGAGGCGCTGCCTCGCTTGGTCTCGGGGGGCCGGACGGCGCCCGCCGAGCCGGCTCACGCGCACGCCCATGCCCAGTTCGATCATGGATCACCCGGAGAGGAGCCGGACGGCCGCGCCGTGCGCGCCGCGATGGACCGGCTCGGCCGCCACGAACTGGGATACCGCCTGCCGTCGAGCCTCGGCGTAACCGAGCCCCCCGGCCATGAGCACCACGACAACGGGCGGTCTGGCAACGGGGCGGGCCAGGGACAGCGCGCGTTCTCCGCGGCCACGCGCCGCCGAGCCCGCTGAGCGGCCCGAGCACGGGAGCCCGCCGCCATGGAAGCGAACATCCACCACTTCGTCCGCGTGCTGCGCCTGTCAGGTGTACGGGTCTCGGTCTCGGAGGCGATCGACGCGACGAGGGCGGCGGCGCAGCCGGGCATGCTGGGCGACCGCGACACACTGCGCGAGGCCCTGCGACCGACCCTGATCAAGGACCGGCGCGACGACGCGCTCTTCGACGACCTGTTCACCGCCTTCTTCGCCCTCGCACCCCCGAACCCCGCCGACAACCGGCACGACCACCACCACGGGCACGACGACCTCGCCGACACCGCCGCGGCCACGTCGTTCACCCTCTCCGAAGAGCCCTCGCACCTCCCGCAGCCCGGTCACAGCCACGGTCCGCCCCTCGACATCCGCGACTACTTCGACCCGCAGGACCTCGCCCAGCGGTACAACCCCCACCAGGAGGCGAACAAGGTCGACCTCTCCGCGCTGACCCAGGAGATCGTCCTCTCCCAGGACCGGCAGCCGCCCTCCACCGACGCCACCGTCGTCGCCAGCGTAGAACTGGAGGCCGAACGGCTCCACAACGCGGGAACACCGGGCCGGCTGTCCCGTGGCAACCCCCTCCGAGCGGGCACCGAGATGACCGTCGCAGGGACCGGCCGGCCCTCCAGCGAGCCGGACGGCCCGGAGCCCGCCACCTCCCGCGACCAGGCGCAGGCCCCCGACGGTCTCGCCGAACTCCTGGCACGCCACCTCGCCACGCTGGCCGAGCTCACCGCCGCCGTCGAGTCGAGAGCCGCCGAGCGGGCACGTACGGAGGCGGTGGACGAGCAGAGCCGCCGCGAGCTGGAAACGTCGCTGCGCCGGCTGGCCCGCACGCTGTCCGGAGCGCTGACCGCCACCCGCCGCAACAGCCCGCGCGGCCGGGCGCACCCGGCCCGCACCATGCGGCGGAACATGCGCTACGACGGAGTCCCCTTCCGGCCGGTGACCACGATTCGTGCCGGGGACGCCCCCCGGCTCGTCGTCCTCGCCGACGTGTCACTCTCGGTACGGGCCACCGCCCGCTTCACCCTGCATCTGGTGCACGGCCTCCAGTCGCTGTTCGGACAGGTCCGCTCGTTCGCCTTCGTCGACGAACCCCAGGAGATCACCGAACTGTTCGCGGAACACCCGCTGGAGCAGGTGTCCGACCTGGTGTTCGGCGCAGCCGGCGGACTGCTCAACGTCGACGCCGACTCCGACTACGGCCGCACGTTCGAGTTGATGCTCGCGGAGCACCGCTCGGCGCTGACCAGGAAGACGACCCTGCTGATGCTCGGGGACGGCCGGGGCAACGGCCATGATGCGAAGCTGGACGCCTTCGAGGAACTCACCAGGCGCGTGCGGCAGACCATCTGGCTCACCCCGGAACCCCGCTACTCCTGGCGGCTCGGCCGGTGCGACCTGCCCGGATACGCCGAGCACTGCGACCAGATCCATGTGGTGCCCGACCTCGCGAGACTCGAAGCCGTCGCACACCGGCTGGCGCAGCGGACCACGGGACGCTGAATCGGGGAGCGGTGTCGCAGCCGCGACACCTCCGTCATACGCCGCTGAATGGTGAAATATCGCCTCTTTCGGTAATGCGTCACACATCACGTGCCGGATCACGCCGACTCCTTGACCACCAGTTCCGTCGGCCCCCAGGAGCTTGATTGTCAAGCAGCAGCCTTCTCGGCTTGTTGAGACCAAGCGGTTGCTTCGTCGTAGGGCGTGCCGGTTTTGAGACATCCGTGCAGGATCCCGACAAGACGGTTGGCGACCTGACGCAGTGCCGCTCGATGACCGACGTCGCGGCCCTGAGCCGGTCGTAGCAGGCTCGCGCGCCGGGCGAGACGTTCAGCGCCGCGAAGGCCTGGGAGCCGAGCGCGTCGATGAGCCGGTCGTTGTGCACGAACCGGGCCAGCACGATCCTCTTCTTGCCGGAGGCGCGGGTGATCGGGCTGGTGCCGGCGTAGTTCTTGCGGGCCTTGGCGCTGGCGTAACGCGTGGGGTCGTCGCCGAACTCTGCGAGTACCCGGGCGCCGAGGATCGGCCCCAGGCCGGGCTGGGAGCAGATGATCTCAGCGGCCGGGTGTCGACCAAAATGGGCCTCCACCTGCCCTTGCAGGGTCTTGATCTGTTCGTTGAGCACGCTCAGAACCGCGACCGCGGACCGGACCGTGGCGGAGCAGGCGGCAGCGACCACCTCGGGTCGGCCAAGCTGCTCGGTGCGCAGCGCGGCCTGGATCGCGGCAGCCTTATCGGGGATCTTGCGGCGGTGGGCATGCTTGAGCGCCGCGCTGATCTGGCTAATGGTCAGCTTGGTCGCGCTAGCGGGGTCGGGAGCCTTGGCCAGCAGTTCGAGGGTGTCGCAGGCGTCCAAGACGTGGCGGTATCCGCCGTTGCCGTCGGGTTCGGTGCCGAAGTGTGCGTCGACGCCGAGGCGGCCGACGAAGTAGGCGACGTTCGAGGAGAGTGCGAGGGACACGATGATCGTGCCGATGCCGGCCGTGCGCAGCGCGGTGACGCCCTCGATCGCGCCGGGTGCCAGCGGGATGGTGGCGAGCGCCGCGTCCATATCCTCCGTACTGAGGTGCTGGATGTATTCCCAGACACCGAGGCGCGCTGCGGTGAGCTCTTGTTCGGTGCGCGCCTGTTCCCAGACGGACATCTGAGCGGCGAACCCGAACGCGTCGGCGATGGCCTCCAAGCACGTTTGCCCACGTGTAAGGGTGCCATCAAGGTCGAAGGCGACCAGCCGAATCCCAGTCGGGATGTCGACAAGATCCCGTTGATCAGGGCCAGTGCGTTGGTATGGCATCGATACTCCGAATCAGGTGTTGTTCCGGCGGCTGACTTCGGCGGCGTAGGTAGTCCAGTCGCCGCTGCTGGTGCGCTGCGAGGCGACGGCCACCGTGATGTGGATGCCGAGCAGGCGAGCCAGGACAGCGGCGGGCAGGTCGGTGGCGAGGTGGAACAGCGCGGTGGAGCGAGCCTGGCCGGAGTGGATGCCAAGATCGCGGAGGCGTTCGGCGAGCCGGAAGGAGCTGATCGGGCGTCCGAGTTGCCCGCCGGGGAACAGCCAGGGCGAGGTGCGCGGTCGCCGATGGCGGCGTGGCCGCGGCGCCTGGCACCCCGACTACATCCGCGAACTCGCCGCGCGTGCACTGGGACGACCGCTTGAGGCCTGGGTACCGGTCCGCCTGTGTGCTCTTCGATAGGGACGTCGCTGCCTTCATGCATCACGCGGCACACTGCATCCGCGTAGGGCTTTGTCGGTTTGCTCGCGCAGGCAATCTACAGATTCATGATCCCATGTGACCGCCGGCCGCGGAACGCGGATGGAGCGGCGCCCGACGTGCATACCGCAGTATGCTTGCCTCATGGCGGAAACGACACGCATCACGGTGACGCTGCCGAGTGACCAGGTCGCCGAACTCAGGAAACTCACCGACAACGTCTCCGGCTATGTCGCGGAGGCGGTGGCACGCCAGCTACGGCACCAACTTCTCGGCGCCGACCTGCTGCGTCACCAGGAGGAGCACGGGGAGTTCACCGAGGAGGAGCTGGCTCAGGCCCGTTCCAGGATCTTCGGGGCGGCGGATCCCGGCGGTTCGGCGAGCGCAGCGTGATCGAGCACGTCGAAACCGTCGTCCTGGACTCCCAGGGGCTCTCCGCCTGGATGGCGCAAGACCGCAAGATTCTCGGGATGTTCCAGGTGTTCCACACCATGGGCGCCGATTTCGTCATCGGGGCCAACACCATCGTGGAAGTCAGCCACACGCGGATGAACATACCTCGGCTGCAGTGGGTGCTCTCCCGCGTCAAGGTCGAGCCGGTGTCCGAGGCGGCGGCGAAGGTGGCTGCGGAACTGCTCAAGGCGGCAGGTCTGCACGGCCACAAGTACGCGATCGACGCGACGGTCGCAGAGGTGGCACTGCGCCAGCCGGGTCCTGTGGTCATGCTGACCTCCGATGTCGACGACATGGCCCGGCTGTGCGGGGACCGTGTCCGGCTCATCGGCATCTGAGCGAGCAACGCCGCCACCTGCTCCCGTCCCGGCGTCGCCTGGCAGCAGCCCTGCCCAAGGCCTGTGGGCACAGGTGCTTCCGCACCGACACGTGACGGTCCGCCCAACAAAGCAGGCGACAATACGGGCGAGGCCGCGGACCCGACGAACGTCAACAAGCCCCTGACGAGGCGAGGCCGCCAGCCGCTGGGCGGGTCTGCGGATCTGACGGCCGCGGGCGCCTTCGACGAGGTCCGACGAGTTGCCGGGCGGTGCGGCGATGATCCCTACGCGCTGGTCAGGGCATCTGTTCGGGAAGGATCCGCACCTCGGCGCCGGGTAGGTCCGACCACCAGCGGTCGTAGCGGCGGTAGACCCCGGGCTCGCGGTCGGCCAGCAGCGCCGCGAGCGCCCGTGCCTCGTCGGCCAGCTGGTCCCACGTTTGGCGGGGCAGCGGGTGAAACGCGGTGGCCTCGATCCCTTCCTCGACCGGCCGCCACACGCCGGCGACATGACCGTCGACCAGCAGTGCCGGCAGGACGTCGCCGTTGGACCGGGTCACGAGCTTGCGATAGTCCGGTGGGATGACACGGCTGCGGTCGGCGTAGGCCAGCAGGATGTTGTCCCACATGGGCAGCAGCCGTGGCGGGGCTGGCGTGTCGGCTGCCGGGCGTGGTGCGCCGGGCAGGTCGAACAACTCCGTGCCGTCGGGCCCGGTCAACCGTTCGAGCACTCCGGCCAGGGCGCCCATCGCGCTGCGGGCCCTGGACCGGGACACCAGGGCGAACTGTGCGACGTCGGCTACTGATGCCGGGCCGAACCCCTCCAGATAGCGCAGAACCAGCGTCTGCAGGGCCTGGTCGGCAGCTTTGCCCAGCGTCGGCGGAATCCCCGCCGCGATGTAGGCCGGCCGCGCGCCGAATGACCAGGGCCCGCCGGTAACGGCGTGGAGCAGCGGCGCGTAGGACCGAAGCGCCCACCACGCGCCCTTCGGCGGGACGCCGAGCCGCGCCTCGATCCAGGGCTGAATCTCGGCTGCGGTCCGGGGTTGAGCCGCGAAGGCCAGGAGCTCGCCGATCAGCGCATCAGCGTCTGCCGCGGTGATGCCGCTGCTGGTGAAGCGCGGGTTGCCGAGCCGGGGGGCGCGCAACGAGGGCTGCATCGCCTCGTGAAAGGGCGGGTAGTCCCCGGCGTGGACCGCGTGCAGCGTGATCCGCAGGAGCGTCGCCTTGACGACCTTGCCCTCAGCGAACGCCGCGTCCAGGTCCGCCGGGTCGAACCCGGCGAGCCGGTTCCACAGGGCCAGGTACGGTGAGGCGGCGTGTTGCGCCTGCAGGGCGACCAGGCGGCGCACGGCCTCGACGACATCCAGGGCCTGCCGTCCCAGGAGCAGTTGGCGGGTGAGCGTGGCCCGGTTGAGCTCCCGCGCGGTAAGCCGCATGCGTCAGTCCTTGTCGGCCGGCAGGGTGGGGTAGTCGGTCATGGGATACAGGCCCACGGCGAATCCGTAGGTCGTCTCACCGGAACGGGGAACCTGATCGAACTCCTGCACCAGGTCCTTGATCCGGTGCCAGAACTCCGTGGCCCGTTCCGGCGAGATCCGAGCGTGCCGGATGAACGCCCACAATTGGTGAGCCTGATAGGCGGCGGCGGACTCCTTGGCCGCGACCTCGAAGTCGTTGAAGTCCAGCGGGAGTGGGCCGCCGCCGGGAGATCGGCCGACGCCAACGTAGAACATGCGGGCCGTGCGGCCGTAGTAGCGCTCATCGATCGCCCGCACCCGCCGGGTCCGCACCACGCGCAGCAGCCCGGCCTCGGCCAGGACGTTGACGTGGTGCGCGACCGTGCCTTTGGGGCGCTTGACCGCAGCAGCCAGCTCCGTCACGGTCGCGGCGCGCTCGTGCAGGAGACCGAGGATCGTGGTCCGCAGCGGATCGCCGATGGCCCGTACCTGCTCGGGGGTGCTGAGCTCGATCACCTCGGCGAGGTCGTAGTCCGGAACCGAAGGATTGGTCGACATGATTCGATTAGTCTAACATCATCAATCATTCGAGATTTCTCGTTCGTTCAGGAGCACACGCACGAAAGGGGCCGCCAGATGACCGAAGTCTTGTTGTTCCACCACGCTCAGGGGCAGACAGCCGGATTCCTCGGCTTCGCCGAGACGCTACGCCAGGCCGGGCACACCGTGCACACACCGGACCTCTTCGACGGGCACACGTTCGCCGGCCTGAACGACGGCCTGACCTATGCGGGCAAAGTCGGCTTCGACAACCTCCTGGAGCGTGGTGTGCGCGCCGCCGACACACTGCCCAGCGAGCTGGTGTACGCCGGCTTCTCACTCGGCGTCCTGCCGGCCCAGAAGCTGGCGCAGACCCGGCCAGGCGCGCGTGGCGCGCTGCTCATCGAATCCTGCCTGCCTGTTTCGGAGTTCGGGATCTCATGGCCGGAGAACCTGCCGGTCCAGGTCCACGGCATGGACGCCGACCCGATCTTCGCCGGAGAAGGAGACCTCGATGCCGCCCGCGCCCTCCTCGCCTCGGCCAAACACGGCGAACTGTTCCTCTATCCCGGCAACCGGCACCTCTTCGCCGACAGCAGCCTGCCGTCGTACGACGCCGACGCCGCCGCGCTGCTCACCCGCCGCACCCTCGACTTCCTCGCCACCATCGGCTGATTAGCGATAGAAGTATCGGCATCACACGCGGAGCTTCCCAAGCTCGGTCACGTTGGTCCTAGAGCCTGTCGCGAAGTGGGCAGGGGAGAACGTCGGGGTTTCAGGGCGTGATGTGGTGCTCGGTGAACTGGCCGCAGGAGCGGAAGCCCAGGCGTCGGTAGACGGGTTCGCCGTCCGCGGACGCCTGCAGGACCGCGACGCGGTAGTGCTCACGGCGGGCGAGGTGGAGGGCGGCGAGTGTCATGGCGCCTCCGTAACCGCGTCGGCGGTGGGTGGCCAGGGTGCAGATGTTGTAGATCCCGGCCACGTGTGCGTAGAGGAAGACTTCGGCCGAACATACCGGGCGGCCCCCCACATAGCCGACCAGATAGAGGGCCGGGCAGTCGGCGGCCAGAGCCTGGGGGACGGCCCGGTCGAAGAAGCGGCGCACGGTTGCGGCGGGTGGGTCCCAGTTCGCGGCGACAACCGTGGCGTAGTCAGAGAGCTGTTCAGGTGTGGTCACCGGGCAGACGTCCAGTCCATCCACAAATGGCTGGGGCAGGGGGCCCTCCAGGTCGGCCCACATGGCCGTCTCGTGTGCGGCGGCCGGCAGGCCGGCCGCCGACAGGCGGGCGGTCAAGTCCTCTGGGATGGAGGCAGGGCCCACCCACCAGGAGAAGGGGCGGCCGGTGGCGGCCAGCGTCCGGATCGTCTCGGTGATCCGTGCTTGGGTGGTGTCGGGGGTGAAGCGGGCCGCAGCAACGATGTTGAACGTGTCGTCGGCGAGACCGCTGTCGGCAACCAGGAGATCGTCGGTCTCCACGACGATCGCGCCTCTCATGCGTCGGTGCAGGTGACAGGCATGTTCGGCCAGGTTCTGCTCCATCCTGGCCAGCAGCTCACTTTCATCACGGGCGGGGCTCTTCATCAGGTTCATGATGATTGATCACAGCATGCCTGTGGGCAACTTGGCTCGTGGTTCTGGACTCGCCTAGCCACACCGTCTCCGGCTGGTGCTGGCCCGACTGATCGTCGCGACGCCGGCCGAGCCGTGCGCGCCGCTGGTGGTGGCGATCGACGACAGCGTGACCCGGCGCAGCGGCAAGAAGGTGCACGGCGCGTTCTGGCAGTACGACGGCTCGGCCACCGGCAGCAAGAAAACCAGCTACGGCACCTGCTACGTGGTCGCCGGAATCGTCGTGGCCCTGCCATCGTTTTGAACTCCCTGCGCGCGATCGACCGCGGGTTGCCGGCCTCGAAGGCGTGTCCGGGGCGGCGCGTCACGCTATACCGGCGACATACCGGTGTTCCCTATGCTGACGAACCCTCGTCTACGGATCATGAAGGAACATCGTGCCCCGTCCCGTGCTCGTAGTGGTCGGCGCCCTGCTGCTGTCTGTGCTCCCCGGTGTGTCCCACGCCGCGGGCCCTGGCGTGGTGGGGACGTCGGGGAATCTCATCCGCGAGGTGGAGCCGCGGGCCGATGGCATCAAGCACATGGACACCAAGGCGATGATCACCGCGTTGAAGGCACTCAACGTGAACACCTACGTCTATCCTCTGGCCGGTGGCTACGATCACTGGGACGACCTGCGTAACGAGTTCCTTTTGGCCGCCGCGGACGCCGGGATCGACGTGTGGGTCACGGTCTACGCGCCGAGCCAGTCGGCCGTCTCCCGGCCACACGGGCACGACTACGTGAAATGGTCCAGCGAGCTCGCCACTCTCTCGAAGAGCCATCCGAACCTGATCGGCTGGACGGTGGACGACTACGGCTTCGACCTCAAGACGTTCACCCCGGCGTACGTCAAGCAGATGCGTGCGGCGGCCAAGGCGATCAACCCGTCGTTCAAGTTCATCCCGATCGTCTACTACAGCCAGTTCACCGATACGTTCGCCGCCGAGCAGGCCCCGCTGCTGGATGGGGTGATCTTCCCCTTCCGGGACGAGCCGGTCCGGGACACGTCGTGGACGTGGAGCCTGTCCTACCAGGTCAAGCAAGTCGCCCAGCGCCTCCCCGACACCGACATCTACCTGATGCCCTACGCCAACCCGCTGAGCCGTACCGCCCTGAAACCGACAGTGGCCTATGTCGAGGCGATCACCAAGAAGGCGCTCGAGCACGTCGCCGCGGGAGAACTCGCCGGGATCCTGCAGTACAAGCTCCCTTACATCGCCCGTGACCCCGGATGGACACGCCCCGCGACCGACAACCTCGCCCGGACCGGCAACGGACGGCTGAGCTTCGTCGTCCAGGCCGACACCCTCACCCAGGCCGGGATGTGGTGCAGCGCCACGCGGACGATCCAGCTGACACCCGGCGCGACCAAGCGCGCGGTGAGCTTCTGGCACCGGGACAACCGCGGGTCCGGGAGCCCGGCCGGCTACCACATGAAGCAGCTTCTCCTCAACGGCAAGGTGGTGTGGGAGCGGGACGTCGCCGCTGATGAGTACGCCTGGCAGCAGACCACGATCGACCTGACGGCCAAGCTGACCGGGGCGACGAGCGCGACACTGCAATGGCGGCTGTACGAGCGCAAGGGCGTGGGCAACAATTTCGTCGACGTGCGCGTGGATGACATCGCCGTCATCGGCCTGCAGATGAGCGACCCCGGTGTGGAGAACGCCGCCACATGGACGGCCGGCCTGGCCCGGCAGGGCGGCCCTGTCTACTGCTCCGCCCAGGTCTACCACCAGAACTACGGCGCCGATCTCGGCGCGCGCATCGCCAAGCTGTACGCCGGATAGTCCCGAAGTCCTCGGCGGGAGCCCCTTCCTGCGATCAGACGTCCGCCCTGCACCTGCGCGAGCAGGACCTCAGCCTGCGCGACATCGCCGCCCGGCTCGTCATCACCAAGGGCAAGAAGAAGGGCCGGCACCCGTCCCCGGCCACCGTGCTGCGGATGCTGCGCGAACACGACGCCAACGCGGCAGCGGCGCCTGCCACGGGCGGAACCGCCCCACGCGCTGCCTTGAACAGCCCTGGCCCCAAAGGGCGCGCTACCGGCAGGTCTTGGTCTCGACCGTGCAGTGCGTGACCTCGGGGTAGCGGGTCGACGGCTTGTCCAGCAGCGGTTGGGGCTTCTTGCGCAAGTGCAGGTCGAAGAAGGCGGAGACGTACCTGCGGGTGATCTCCATGGCGCGGGCGCCGGATATGTCGGCGCCGTCGTCGATGCCGATCTGGTCGACCAGCACGCCGAGGTCGGTGAAGGACGTGTGCTCCGCCCCGGTCACCAGAAGCCAGCGCTTCCACCCCTTCAGCTGCTTCCAGTCGCGTTCCCAAGTGTCGGCCGCATCTCCCTGTCCGGGAGTGTAAGTGGACGGTTTGCCCAGGAACAGGAACGGCCGCGCCAGTCCGCTGCCCGGAATTCTGACCTCCGTGGTGCCGTCTATGTCGATGCCGGCGCGTATCCGGGAGTCCTTGAGCATGGCCGCGATGGTGCTCGCTCCTCCGGCGGAGTGGCCGGCCATCGCGATACGAGACGGGTCGATCAGCCGGGTGCCCTTCCATTGCGAGTGCGACCCGGTCAGCTGGTCGAGCACGAAGGAGACGTCGGCCGCCCGGCTCTTCGCCAGCTTCTCCCACCACGCCGGATTCTTATTGATCTCGCAGGTGACGCAGGTGGTGACCCGTCCGTCGGGGAAGGTGGTGGCGACATTCTCGTAGGTGTGGTCGATCGCGGCCACCACGTAGCCTCGGCTGGCAAGATCCTCGGCCAGCGCCGTGAGTTCGGTCCGGGGCTTGGTGTGGCCGGGGGAGAGCACGATGAGGGGCAGACCGTGCTTGCGACCTGCCGGGCTGGCGTCGGTGAAGGCGTTGGTCCGCGTTTTGCTCAGCGTGTCGGCCGGCACACTGTTGATCTTCCCGCTCTTCAGGAGGAGCTCGGACTCCTTGGGTGTCATGTACGGGGCCCGCTTACGGCCCGGCGATTTAGCCGGGTACCACAGGGAGACCATGAGCTCCCGGGCTTTCACCGAAGGGACCCAGGGGTCGGGGCGGGAGGTGTCTTTCAGGTACAGGGACGTGGTGCCGACCGGATGCGAACCGGTCGGTTTGGGCAGGTAGGTCGTGCTGCCCGACGCAGGCACGGACGAGGCGGGCGCGGACTGCGCGGATGCGACCGACGTGGTCGCCATGATGGCGAGCAGCCCGACGGCGACCGCTCCGCCGCGCAGGATCCGGCCCTGCGGCGCAGGCCTCCTGCTGCAGAAGGCGCCCCGCTTGGCGACTGCCCCTCCCACGGTGATCTTGGCAATGTGCACCGACGCCCCCGCGCCGCCGTACCGGCTGTCCGTTTCCACCGGCTCTGTCACATGACCCATGAACGTGTCCGTCCTTCCGATCGCAACGGCCACCTTGGCGGGGAAGTCCCGCGGCGGCCTGATGGCAGGGACGAGGCTAGAGGCGGCCGATTTCCACGCGCGTCGGCCGCCGTACCCATATCGGATACCTCCGGGGAACGACCCACCCGCGGCGTCATCCCTGCGATGTACTCCCAACGGACACTGCCGTGGTCACTGAAGACGATGTGCGGCGGATCACGCGAACGCGACAATGTGCCGGTGGCAGCAGACGAACGACGGCTTTGGCGGCAGTACGTGCAAGACATATTGCGGCCGGAACCGCGAACCGCCCGTCCGTCTCACAAAGCTCTCGCCGCCGACGCGCTACTCGCGATCTTCCTGACCGTCGCCGCGCTGATGGCAGCGGAGGGACTCCCAGGCCCGGCCCATCGCGTCGACGTGCAGTCGCGTCCTCTGATCGACTTGCTGCAACTACGGCCCTCTCCGGTGGCTCCAGCGCCCCCGGCGATCCCGTCCCCTCCAGCGATTCCAGATCCCCCGGCGTTACCGGACGCGAGCATCGGCGTCCGGCCGTCCGTCACGGAGTGGATCCAGCCGCCGCCGGACGTCGGTTCCGAGGAGCACGAACCGCCCGTGCTCCTGGTGGTGCTGACCGCCTTGCCGCTGGCGGCCCGGCGCAGGTATCCGCTCGCCACCTTCTGGGTGGTGGTGTTCGCGGTGCTGGCCACGAACGGCGGCGAGACGTGGATCACCGTACTGACCTGCGCAATCGCCGGCTACAGTGCCATCGCCCACAGCCGCAACCGAGTGCCCGCGGTGGCCGGGCTCCTGCTCGCGGCCACGCTCGCCGGTGCCATAGACCGAGACGTCGCGTCCGGCCTCCCCAGTCTCCCCAGCTGGCTGGGGCCCTACGTCGTCCTGCTGAGCGCCGGGGTCTGCGCGAGCATCATCCGGTTCTTGCGGCGGAGCCGGGATCGGCTCACCGAACTTCAGCAGGCCCAGGAGGACGCCATGCGGAAGGCGGTCGAGACCGAACGGTCCCGGATCGCCGCCGAACTCCACGATGTGGTGACCCACAATGTGAGCGTGATGGTGATCCAGGCGGGCGCGGCGCGCAAAGTGATGGACGCCGAGCCAGAACTGTCCAAGCAGGCACTGCTCGCGATCGAAAGCAGCGGCCGAGCCGCCATGGCCGAACTGCGCAACGTCATGGGCCTGCTTGCCGGGCCGGAAGGCGGGCGCGCGGACAGCCGAGGCGACGGGCTCGAACCGCAACCCGGACTCGACCAACTCGGTGGCCTCATCGAGCGGGTGCGCGCCGCGGGGGTGTCGGTGGACGTCGCGATCTCGCCGCCGAACTCCCTGCCCGACGGGGTCGGCCTCACGGTCTACCGCGTCGTGCAGGAGGCTCTGACCAACACGATGAAGCACGCGGCCGGCGCGGCGGCGTCCGTCGCGATCGGCCACAGCGGCGACTGGCTGGAGATCGAGGTCACCGATACCGGCGGCGCGCCGGGCCCCCAGTCGCGGGCGGGCAACGGCCGCGGGCTGATCGGGCTACGTGAGCGGCTGGCCGTCTACGGCGGAACCCTGGTCGCCGGGCCCAGCACCGGAGGCGGGTATCGGATCACGGCCCGCATTCCCTGGGCCGCCGCATGAGCGGGCCGCTGCGCGCGGTCATCGCTGACGACCAGGCGCTGGTCCGCACAGGGTTTCGGATGATCCTCGCCGCCGACGGCATCAAGGTGACGGCAGAGGCGGCCGACGGAGCCGAAGCGGTCGCCGCCGTGCGGAGCACCAGGCCAGACGTCGTGCTCATGGACATCCGGATGCCGCGGATGGACGGCATCGAAGCCACCCGCCACATCATGAGCGGTGGAGCGCACGAGACCCGCGTCATCATCCTGACCACTTACGATCTCGACCACTACGTCTACGCCGCTCTCACCGCCGGCGCCAGCGGCTTCCTACTCAAAGACGTCAGCCCCGAGCACCTGGTGGCCGCGGTACGTCTGGTGCGCTCCGGCGACGCCCTGCTCGCGCCGACCATCACCCGCCGCCTCATCGAGCGTTTCGCGCCCCGTGACGAGGCGAAGGCCAACCTCCACCGCGATCTGTCCGAACTGACGCCACGAGAACTAGAGGTGCTACGCCTGCTCGCCACCGGCCTGAGCAACGCCGAACTGGCCGATCGCCTGACTCTCAGCGCGACGACGGTGAAAACCCACGTCGCCCGCATCCTGTCCAAACTCGGCCTCCGCGACCGTGTTCAGGCCGTCGTGCTGGCCTACGAAACCGGACTGATCTCCCCCGGCGGCCCATCGGGCGCCGACTGACCGGCCTTGCCGTCCGCGGTGTTCGGCATCGCGCCATGCCAGTGATTTCGTGATGCGCTTGTTGGCGGCCCGAGGACATTCTCGTCGAAGAGGCCCTCGACGAGTGGCTATGCGGGGCGCAGAAGCTCCTCGCGCCTGGCCAGCAGTTGGGCGCGCTCAGCCAGCGACTGGGCGTGGCGCGCCTTCAGGTACGCCCCGGTGTCGCGCACCCACTGCGCCAGCTTCTTCACCTCGGCCCTGGTCTTCTCGATGCGCTGATGCTTGAGCACATCGTTGATGATGTTGTCGAAGAAGGCGTCCACAAACCACCGCGTGTCCACCTTGGGCATCACCGGCCGGGCCGCGATCCCGGTGTCGGCCAGCTCGCGGGCGAAGACGTCCAGAGCCCGCTGGGCGTGCCAGGCGGCCTTGTCGGCGCTGGTCAGCTTGTCGTGTTCGTAGGCGTCGGCGAGCGGACCGCCGCCGAACACGTCGAAGGTGGAGGCGTTCCTGGCGGAGTCGAGGAAGCGCAGCACGACGCCGAGCGCCTCGTGCGCGCCCTGCCCCGCCTGGCGGGCCTCCTCACACTCGCGCACATCGGCGCTCAACCGGTCGAGCGCGGCGCCGAGGTCGGCCAGCTCACGCGCGCGCGGATCTCCGCTCCGGATGAGCAGCTGCTCCTTCTGGGCCAGCAACTGGGCGTACTCCCGGGACGCGGGGTCGAGCACGGCCAGCTCGGCGGCCGCCGCCGCCGCATCGGCTTCGAGCTGCGCCAGTCGGGCGCGGTAACCGTCCACGCGTTCCCTGGCCACTACCGCCTCGGCGCGCTCGCGCTCCAGCCGCTCCTCGCGGTTGCCCAGCATGCGGGCCAGGACGGCGGACAGCCCGCCTTCCAGCCGGGCGACGTCACGCTCCTCCTCGGCCAGCTCGAACTCCAGATCCTCCAGGGTGCTACGGACAACCGCGATCTGTTGCGCGGTGATCTTACGCAGGTGCCGAACGTGCTCGGCGCGGTGCATTCTGGCGGCCGCCTCGCGCAGCCGTTCGTCAAGCCCGGGGGAGAGGGTCACGCAATGACGACGAACGGGCCGGACCGGACGTTCCGCACAGCTCGCCGAGCTTACACAGCGACCGCCGGGCCAACGTGCCTTACGACCCCCGAATGAGCGGCGGGCCTCAACGAGCAGGCCGTTCACTGGCCGCCGTTGTCCAGTTGGCGATCACTGGCCATGGGATCAGCGGCGGCGTGCGGCCGGGCCGCGGTGGGCGCGGGAGGGGCCGGCCGACGGAGCGGGGACGTGCGCCTCAGTGCTCGGAGAGCAGATCAGCGTGCCCGTGACGGGGCACCGACAAGCGATTCATCTTCGTGGACTACGCCTTCGAGCGTTCCAGGGCACTATTGCACGCGATCCGATTGAATGGTTTGCTCTTTCACGCACAGGAGGTGAACGCCATGGACGACATCGACCGGGCCATCCTGCGGGAACTGCAGGTGGACGGGCGGATCCCGTACAGCGATCTGGGGCCGAAAGTCGGGCTGTCGCCCTCGGCAGCCCGCCAGCGGCTGCAGCGACTGATCGACACGAAGGTGGTGCAGGTCGTCGGGGTCACCGACCCGATGGCCATGGGCGGGCAGACCATGGCCATGCTCGGTCTGCGCGTGGACGGCGATCCCCGTGTGGTGGCCGACGAACTCTCACGCCACGACGAGGTCGTTTACGCCGTCCTCGTCTCGGGCACCTTCGACCTCTTCGTGGAGGTCGTCTGCCGTCGCCCGTACGCCCTCCTGGATTTCGTCAACGTCGTCGTGCGTCCCATCGAGGGCGTCGCGGCGGTGGAGAGCTTCCCGTACTTCGGGATCCACACCCACCGCTTTCTGTGGGACGTCGACTGAGCACTCCTGCCACACCACCGAGGTGACAGCGCGACCGGACAGAGCCCCCTGCGGGTCAGCATCCACCCATCCCTCCACCGAACCGCTCCGAGGTACCCGGCATGACGCACGACCAGCCCCTCACCATCGACTTCTTCACGCACCAGGGCCTGCCGGCCCCATGGGTAACCACCGAAGAGGCCCGCCGGACCGCCGCCGAGCACTTCGGGCTCGCGGTCCGCGCCGAGGCGCTGGGCAGTCAGCAGGACGCCAACTTCCTGCTGACCCACGACGACGGATCGCCCGTGGCCGTCCTCAAAATCGCCAACCCGGCGTTCACCGCGACCGAGATCGACGCGCAGGACACCGCCGCAGACCTGATCGCCGACGCACAGCCCGGTCTGCGTGTCGCGACCGTCGTGCGCGATGTCGATGGTGTCCGCAGGACTGCCACCATCCCCACCGGCAACGGTCCGGTCATCGCCCGCCTGCTGCGGCATCTGCGCGGTGGGACGCTCTCCGGCTCACGTCATCTGGCGCCCCGGACGGTCGCGGCCATGGGGCGTATCGTCGGCCAGGTCAGCACGACCCTGCGGTCCTTCCGTCATCCGGGACTGGAGCGGGTCCTGCAGTGGGATCCCCGCCACGCCGACCGCGTGGTCACGCGACTTTCGGACCACGTCGTCGAGGCGGAGCGCAGATCCGCCGTGCTGGCCGCGACCACGGAGGCCTGGGCCGTTCTCCTGGGGGTCGCCGACCGGCTACCGCGCCAGGCCGTGCATCTGGACCTGACCGACGACAATCTCGTCATCTCGCCCGACAGCCCCGTGCCACTGCCCGACGGGATCATCGACTTCGGCGACCTGACGGACAGTTGGGCGGTGTGCGAGCTCGCCGTGACACTGTCCTCGATCCTCCATCACGACGGCATGGAACCGCACCACGTCCTGCCCGCCGTCCGCGCGTTCCACGAGATCAGGCCGCTGTCCGGGGACGAGGCGACGGCTCTGTGGCCCCTGGTGGTGCTCCGGGCGGCCACCTTGGTGGTCAGCGGACGGCACCAGGCTGCCGTCGACGGCGACAACGCCTACGTGAACGCCGCGCTCGAGCGCGAGTGGCGCATCTTCGAGCAGGCCCGCGCCGTGCCGACTGCGGTGATGACCGAACTGATCGTCGAGACATTCGGCCTGACCCGCCAACGGGCCACCGCCGCGGTGCCCGCGGTGCCCGTGCTGGCCGGACCGGATCCCGCAGGCATCGCTGTGCTGGACCTGGCCGTCGGGTCCGACACCATGGACCACGGCACCTGGCTGGAGGACGCAGCCATGGACCGTCTCGCTGCCGGCCTGCTCACCGCCGGCGCCACCACCGTCACCACCCGCTACGGTCAGGCGCAGCTCACCGCTGCCCCCGCTCTGTCCACCACCTCGCCCGCCACCATCGCCACGGGCGTCGACCTGTGGCTCGACGGGCCCGCCGTCCTGCAGGCGCCGGGCGACGGCGAGGTACTGGCGGCGGGGCCCGGCCGCGCGGCCGTCACCTTCGGGCCCCACGTGCTGCATCTGTCCTTCCCCCACGCCGCCCACCCGATCCCGCCCACTGGCAGACCCGTGCACGCAGGCGACCAACTGGTCGCCCTGCCCGCCGGCGCTCGCGTCCACGTCTCGCTCCGGCGGCCCGAGGCACCCACGGTCCCGGCACTGGTGCGGCCCGAGTACGCCGTCGGCTGGCTCGCGCTCACCGCCGATCCCGCCCCGCTGCTCGGGCTGCCCGCTGTCGGCGGTACCACCCCGGAGGACGACCTGCTCGCCCGGCGCGACGCGGTATTCGCCCCGGTCCAAGAGCACTACTACGAGAACCCGCCCCGCATCGAACGCGGTTGGCGCCACCACATGGTGTCCGCCGAGGGCCGCTCCTATCTGGACATGGTCAACAACGTCACCCCGCTCGGCCACGCCCATCCTCGCGTCGAGCAGGCGATCTCGCGGCAGCTGCGCAGGCTCAACACCAACTCCCGGTTCCACTACGCCGCCGTCGTGCAGTTCACCGAACGCCTCGCCGCTCTGCTGCCGGCCCCCCTGGACACCGTCTTCCTGGTCAACTCCGGCTCCGAGGCCGTCGACCTGGCGATCCGGCTCGCGATCGGCGCCACCGGACAGCACGACGTCGTCGCCCTGCGCGAGGCGTACCACGGCTGGACCTATGCGTCCGACGCCGTGTCCACCTCTCTCCAGGACAACCCCAACGCACTGGCCACCCGCCCGAGCTGGGTCCACACGGTCGACTCACCCAACTCCTACCGGGGGCGTTGGCGCGGCGAACAGGCCGACAACTACGCCCTTGAAGCCGTCCAGGTGATCGATGAGCTGGCCGCCTCAGGCCGCCCGGCGGGCGCCTTCCTCAGCGAGTCGTACTACGGCAACGCCGGCGGCGTCGCTCTGCCCGACGGCTACCTCCAGCAGGTGTACGCGGCGGTGCGTCGGCACGGCGGTCTGGCCATCGCCGACGAGATCCAGGTCGGCTACGGCCGCCTGGGCACCTGGTTCTGGGGCTTCGAGCAGCAGCAGGCCGTCCCTGACATCGTCTGTGTCGCCAAGGCCATGGGCAACGGCCATCCACTCGGCGCCGTCATCACCACCCGGGCCGTCGCCGACCGCTACCGCGACCAGGGCTACTTCTTCTCCTCCACCGGCGGCAGCCCCGTCTCCAGCGTCGCCGGCCTCACCGTCCTCGACACCCTGCGCGACGAGGACCTGCAAGGCAACGCCGTGCGCACCGGCGCCCACCTCAAGGCAAAGCTCCAGGTCCTCGCCGAGCACCATCCCATCATCGGCGCCGTGCACGGCTCCGGCCTCTACCTCGGCCTCGAACTGGTGCGCGACCGCCACACTCTGGAGCCCGCCACCGAGGAGACGGCCGAACTCTGCGAGCGCATGCTCGACCTCGGCGTCATCGTCCAGCCCACCGGCGACCACCTCAACATCCTCAAGATCAAGCCACCGCTGTGCATCGACCCCGCCGGTGCCGACTTCTTCGCCGACACCCTCGACCGCGCTCTCACCGAACTCGGCCACCGCGGTACGGGCGAGCACACCCGCTGAGCGACAGCCGGGCAGCGTGCCGGGTTCATCGAGATCGCCGTGACCAGGATCATTCCGCCTCTAGCCCAGTGGTCCGGGCGAGCCACGCCTTGAGCGTGAGCAGGCCAGGGTGCTGCTTGCGCAGAGCTGGGATGTCAGCGTCGTATCCGGACTCTGCGAACCAGAACAGCATCCGCGCCTCCTTGCCCATCGCGCGCAGCAGCACCCGGGGAACGCGCACGTAGCGTCCCCGCCTGCCCGCAGCCTTGAGCGCGGCGGCGATCTGGGGCACGGTGAGCTGGTCTCCGGCCAGCTCCAGCGCCTGGCCGGCGTATGCGTCCGGCCGCTCGAAGGCGAGCCGAGTGAAGATGCCGATGTCCGGTACGGCGACCATCTGCAGGGATTTGCGCGTCCCGAGGGCGGCGGCCATCATGCCGAGCCCGACGGAGGCCCCGCGCATGGTGAACACGTCCATGAACGTGGTCGGACGCAGCACGGTCGCCGGCAGCCCGATGGTCCGTAAGTGCTGCTCGATCTCCCACTTGGTGTCGAAGTGCGGGATACCGCGCACCCGTTCGGCCCCGCCCACCGAGGCGTAGACGAAGTGCTCGACGCCCGCGGCCCTGGCCGCGTCGATCAGCGTGATGCCCTGCTGGACCTCCCCCTTCAGCCCGGCGGTCCGGGAGTTCTGCACCCCGAAGACGCCGTAGGCGCCATTCAGCGCCTGCTTCAGCGTTTCCTTGTCCGCCATGTCTCCGGCGACAACCTCCACGCCCCGCGCCACCAGCGCCTGGGCAGGGGCGCCTGACGGGTCTCGGGTCAGTGCCCGCACCCGCCACTTGTCCGGGTGTTCGACCAGTGCGTCCACAACGGCGCCGCCCTGGTTGCCGGTCGCCCCCGCGACGAGGATCAGCGGACTGTCCATGATATTCCTCCCGTAGATTCAGATATACTGAAGTACTGGATAGTTACATGGTTCAGCATCGGTCGATGACAGTGTGAGAACGGAGGCGCTCGAATGTCAAGTGGGGCGACTGAACTGGGCGAGTTGCTGGTGGCCGCATACCGGGCCTTCAGCCAGCAGGGGAGGGCCAGGTTCGGCGACTACGGGCTCTCACCCGCCCGGGTACGCCTGCTGACCGCCCTCCATCAACGCCCGGAAAGTCGCATGCGGGACCTCGCGGACGCTCTCGGCGTCAGCGGACGGGCGGTCACCCCACTGGTGGACGCGCTGGAATCCGACGGCCTGATCACTAGAAAGCCGGACCCCGCCGACCGGCGGGCCTTCCGGCTCACGCTCACCGACGCAGGACTCGGCGCGATCGACCAGATCGCCCGCCTGCAACAGCAGGTCAGTGAGGACATCTTCAGCGGCATGCCTGCCGAGGACCGGCGCGAGCTGGCTCGCCTGCTCCGCACCTTCCTTGGTAAGCCCCACGGGCCTGGATGTGCTACAACCTGATCCCGGTCATTTCCGCCGGAAGGCACCGCAGCCTTCCTGCTCAGGGATGAGTGCGGAGAGCGACTCTTTCGCGCCCACTTCACCGACGGGCTGCACATCGGCGACCCCGCCACGCTCGCCCGACTGGCCGCCGAGGTCGGTGTCACCACCGGCCACGTGCCTTCCCGGGAAGTGCGCGCCCGGCTCGACCGCGTGCGCCGCCTCGGCATCACCGGTGTGCCGGTCTTCCTCATCGAGAACCTGCCCCCGCTCACCGGATCCCAGACCGAGACCACACTGCTGGCGGCCCTACGACAGGCCGCCGCCACGAAGGAAGAACACCGTGACCACTGACCCGCTCCGGCTGGCCGTCATTGTCGGCAGCGTCCGCGACGGCCGCCTCGGCCCGACCGTGGCCACCTGGTTCGCCGGCCAGGCCACAGCACGCCCGGACCTCGACGTCGACATGATCGACCTGGCCGACGTACCGATCGGCGGGGCGGCCCCGTCGATGTCCGCGCCTACGCCGGTGCTGCAGGCCCTGGGCGAGCTGACCCCGCGGCTGGCGGCCGCCGACGCGTTCGTGGTGGTGACCCCTGAGTACAACCACAGCTACCCAGCCGGCCTGAAGAACGCCATCGACTGGCACAACCAGCAGTTCCACGCCAAGCCAGTGGCGTTCGTCTCCTACGGCGGCATCTCCGGAGGCCTGCGCGCGGTGGAACACCTGCGTGCCGTCTTCGCCGAACTGCACGCCGTCACCACCCGCGACACCGTCAGCTTCCACGGCGCCTGGGAGTGCTTCGACGGCAACGGCCAACCCAGGGACCCCGTCGGCCCGGCCGCAGCCGCCAAGACCCTGCTGGACCAAGTGAGCTGGTGGGCGCGCATCCTGCGCGACGCCAAGACCACCACCCCCTACACCGCATAAAGCAGAAAGGCATGATCATGACGACATTGACCGGCAAGACGGCGCTGGTGACCGGCGCCAGCCGGGGCATCGGCCGCGCGATCGCCACCCGGCTGGCCCGCGAAGGCGCCCGCGTCGCCGTCCACTACGGCAGCAACCACGCCGCCGCCAAGGACACCGTCGCCACCATCGAAGCGTCCGGCGGGCGGGCCTTCGCCGTCCAGGCCGAGCTGGGCGCGCCCGGCGACGCCGAAGCCCTGTGGACCGCCTTCGACGCGCACGCCGACGGGCTGGACGTCCTGGTCAACAACGCGGGCATCCTCGGCGGCCAGACCGAGATCGACGGCGTCACCCGGGAGGGCCTTGAGCGCCTGTTCGCGGTCAACACCACCGCCCCGTTCTTCATCACCCAGCAAGCCCTGCCACGGCTGCCCGACGGCGGGCGGATCATCACCGTGGGCACCATGCTGACCCGCGGGGCGGCCATGCCCAGGGCGATCGACTACGCCATGTCCAAGGCCGCACTCGACGTCATGACCGTCGCCCTGGCCAAGCAGCTCGGGCCGCGCGGCATCACCGTCAACCTCGTGGCCCCCGGCGTCATCGACACCGACATGCACCAAGGACGCCTGGTCGGCGAGGCCCTGGCCTGGCTGTCGTCACAGACGCCCCTCGGCCGGCTGGGCACGCCGCAGGACGTGGCCGACACCGTTGCCTTCCTGGCCTGCGACGACAGCCGCTACATCACCGGACACCGGCTCGACGTCTCAGGCGGAACGACCATGTAGACCCACGCCACCGGCGGCCCAATGCTCGTCTGCTCGCTCCGACTCGGCGAGCAGACGAGCGCCTGTCGCGCTGAGCTTGAATAACCGGCACCTGAACGTCGGAGTATTGATCACCGTGCCCGGTCCGGGAGGTTCATCCCACGCTCGAGCATCCTCCGATCGCTCCTCCGCAGGCTGATGTGTGCCATTCTCGCGACATGACCGAGTTTGAGACGACCACCAGCCGGGACGGACTCGCCCTGAACCGCGCGTTGTGGGATGTGCGAGCCCGCGTGCATGGTTCGACCGCCGCTGACCGGTTCTACGATGTCGACACCTTCCTGGCCGGACGGCAGACACTGTGTGCACTGGAACGGGAGCTGACCGGCGAAGTGGCAGGGAAGGACCTCCTGCACCTACAGTGCCACTTCGGCCTGGACACCCTCAACTGGGCACGGCTGGGCGCCCGCGTCACCGGCGTGGACTTCTCCCCGGTAGCGATCGCCCGGGCACGAGAGCTGGCCGAGCGCGCTGGTCTCACGGCCACCTTCGTCGAGGCCGACACCCAGCGGGTGCCCGCTACCTTGGCCGGCAGGTTCGACGTGGTGGTGGCCACCTACGGGGTGCTGTGCTGGATCGCCGAGCTCGATGCCTGGATGCGTGGGGCGTCCATGGCACTGCGGCCCGGCGGGAGCCTGATCCTGGTGGACATGCATCCGGCGTACCAGATCCTGGCCACGATCGATCCACTAGTCGCCGACTGGCCGTACGGCGGCGGCGAACCTCAGGTGGAGACGGTCACTGGCACGTATGCCGATGCCGGGTTGCGCCTGCCGGTTCAGCAGACGGTCCAGTACCCGTACTCGCTGGGCGAGATCGTGACCGCCGCCGCGCAGGCTGGGCTTGTCGTGACGCACCTGGGCGAGCACATCGCGACAGACATCGATCCCCGCAACCTCCTGCGTCCGGATGAGGACAACCTGTATCGGCTGCGCTTCGGGGACTCCCACCTGCCCATCCTGTACTCGCTGCGCGCGATGTTGCCTCATGTCTGAACTGCGTATCCGCACAGGCAGGGGTGCCCCTTAGAAGGAGCCACACCCGCCGCCTGGGGTCCAGATCAGCGGGCGTGAGGTGCGCCATCAGACCCGGATGAGCGCTGCAGCCAGCTCGGCATTGCGCTGGGCGAACTCTGCCCATTCAGGCGGCGTGACGGCGCTCGCCCGGGCGACGTCCAAGCGACCGCACTCGCGCTGGTCCCATCCATTGAGGCGCCCGCCGCGGATGGTGAACGTGACGGCGAGGCCGTCTGCCCACCCGCACACGTCCTGGTCGCCGCCGCCGTCGACGGTGACGCGCTGCACGCTCGTGACCCATTCGAGCGCAGCGAGCTCGCTGTGGATCCGAGCGGCCAGCTCGAAGTTGAGCGCCGCCGCCGCACGATCGCGCGCCGCTGTCAGCACCTCACGCGCGGTCTCGGCGTCTGTCCCATCGAGCGCGGAGATGGCGGCTGCGGCCAGCCGTGTTCTGGACTGCGGGCCGATGCCGCGCCGTGTGGCGATGTCGCGTTCGGCGGCTGTCAGCCGGTCACGCGTGTACGACAGCGGGAACGCCCGGTGCAGCCCCGAGACCGCCTGCCGTGTCCTCATTCCGCCGAGGTAGGGACCGAAGCCGACGACCCCATCGAACCGTGCCACGTAGCTCGTCCGCACCCCGGCGGTGTGCGGACGCATGTCGACCACAATGTAGATCGACGTCTCCTCACCAGCGGTGCGATTCCAGGGAGGCAGGCGGGTTTCCAACAAGTTGCGTTCGAGCCATGCGGCCTCGTGCACCGAGCCGCACGCCACCGCCTCGACCCGGGCGACTTGCGCCACCATCTTCGCCAGGTGCCGACGATCGCGCAGGTCACCCCAGTAAGACTGCACCCGGCTCCGAAGATCGGTAGCGCGCCCCAGATAAAGGATCCGGCCGTGCCGGTCGCGGAAACGATAGACGCCAGGCTGGTGAGGCAGCCGCGCTGCCGAGGACCTAGCTGACACCAGGCCGAGTCAAACATCGGCCGCCAAGGGGTGTCAATGATCGCAAACGCTGTATCGCCTGCCGGCCGAAGGCGCCGAGGTCTGCGCACCCCATAGTGCGGGTGCGGCCAAATGACCGCGGCGTCGGGCATTGATCACGAAGCATCGCGGGCGAGGAGGGCACGGCCGAGTGCATATGCCTCGGCCAGATCGTTGCCGCGATAGCTGACGGTCGCCAGTTCAGAAAGGTGATGATCGGCGTTCACCGCGACCGTCTTGGTCAGCCACCCGAACAACGGAGCATCCGACATCGAGTCCCCGTAGGCCACGCATCGTGAGCGCACGAGGTCGTACTGCTCGCACATCTCCTCCACAATGCGGACCTTGTCGCGTGGCGTGAGGATTTTGGCCGGATCGAGCGGCTCCAGGAGGGGAAGCGCCGGGAACTGGGAAGCCACCACGGCATCGAAGCCCAGCTCAAGAAGATGCCGCGCGAAGAAGTCAGGCGACATGGTGATCACCACGCAACGCTCACCGCGCTCACGGATGTCCGCGCAGACCTCCCGAATACCGGTCAGCCACGGACTGGCGGCGAACGCCTCGGCGACAGCCGACGGCGTCAGATCTCGCCACAGCCCATGGATAGCGGCCGAGAACCCTCGGGTGTCGATCTCACCGGCCGCGAACCGCGCTTCCAGCTCGACCAGCTTCTCCGTAGATCCGAGGTGCCGGGCGATCTGCAGGCTGGCCGTCGATCCCTCGAGCAGCGTTCCGTCCATGTCGAAGACGTGCAGAGTCATCACAGCAGGCAAGTGTGGACGATCGACCGCGTACGACACCAACGGATAATCGTGCGCTCCAAGGCCCAAGCAGAGAATGCCGCGCAGGTTGGTCGCCGCGGCAGCCGACGCCCGGACGTGCCCCAGCAGCACACCCGCGCGGTGCGTGGCCTCACCGCCCCGGCTCGGGAGCGAGGGGCGGGCCATCGGGAAGGCCGCCCGAGTCGCGCCAGGTGGCGAGGAACCCCTCCGCCATGGCGCACGAGCCCGCGAACGGGCCGCCGGGGTGCTCCAGCGATGTAGCGGTAAGCCGGCCAACCCGCTGTCCCACCAGGGCCCGCGCCGAGGCGGCGTCGGAGACCTGGCCGGCCCGTTCGGCGAGGTAGCCGATCGTGGCGCCGGCCCCGCAGACGAAGTCCGCCAGCGTCACCACGCCACGCTCCAGCAGCGTACGCAGCCCGGCCGCGGTGTAGGGCACGTTCGCCGCCGGGGCGACCACGCGGGCGCGTACCCGGGCGGCGCGCTCGGCGGTCAGGGTGCCGGTCCGCGCGCCGGGCACCAGCACGTCCGCGGCCGCCTCGTACAGTGCCCCGGCCGGGTGCACGGGCAGACCGAGCCGGCCTACACAGGCGTCGCCGTGCTCCGCGCGCAGCCCTTCCAGGGCGGTGACGTCCAGCCCGGAGGGGTCGGCCACGCAACCGTGCAGGGTCGAGAGGGCGACGATGCGCGCGCCCCGCCGCGCAGCTTCCCGCACGACGGCGCCACCCACCTTGCCGAACCCCTCCACCGCGAACGTCCGCCCGGCCAGACCGCCGAGCGCGGTCTCCGCGGCAACGACCACGCCCAAGCCGGTCACGATGGTGTCCACCAGCTCGCCGCCGACCTCTTGGTGCATCACCGAGTCGGTACGGTAGCCAGGCAGCGGGGCGAAGTCCTGCGTACGCGTGCCCAGATCCGAGGCCGTGAGGAAAACGCCCTTCTCGACCAGCGGAGTGATCTCCTGGCAATAGCGGGCCACCGTGGCCGCCCGGTCCTCGGCCTTGGCCCGCAGCACCGCCTTGGCACCGCCGATCCGCTCGCCGAGCACGGCCAGCTTGTACGTCATCGCCCGCGCCAGCAGCCCGGCTTCGCCGCGGGTGACGTCCGGGGCGAGCCGCGTGCCGCCTGCGCTCGTCGGGCAGTCCAGGTCAAAGGCGATGTACCCGTCCACCGAGGTGAGTTCCACGATCCTCATGCACGCTCCTCATGTCGTCCGATCGGCGCCTGCCAGCGCGATGACCACGCCTGCCGACCAATCTCGACGTGAACCGGTGCCATGTCCATGGCCGGGAGCGGGGGGCGCCGTACAAACTTGCCCGTCCGGGGCGATCCACCTGGAGGGCTAGGATTCCGCGCATGCAGCGTCCCCTCGCTCACGAGCTGGCCGTCGGTCTGCTCGCCATCCTCTGGCTCGGTCTCATCGGCGGCATCGTGCTCGTCTGGCGGAACGACGCCGCCCCCTTCGAGATCTTCGCAGGGGTGTTCTGGAGCTCGGTCTGGTATTTCTGGCTTGCCCGGCTCTGGCGGGGCGGGCCGATGGCGATCGGGCTGATGCGCAAGGCGCTCTTCGCGATCTGCCCAATCATGATCGGCGGCGCCGCCATAGCCATCGGGATCACCGGGGGCAAGGTGTACCCGTCGCAGCTGATCGGGCTTGCGGCCGCGCTGTGCGGCATCGTCGGCGGGGTGCTGCTCGGCCGCGAGGATGTCAAGCGGTGGAGCCAGTCCACTGTAGAGGCGAAGGTGCTCCGCCAGCCGCCCGACGGAACCGCCTTCGACCTGCGGGCCGCCGCGCTCAGGCAGAACAGGGGGATGTTCGGCTGCCTGATGATCGTCATCGCCGCTGTCGTACTGATCGTGGTCGGCGTCATCGGCGGGATGTTGCCCGAGGACCGGAGGGTGAACGCCCCGGACTACATCGCCTTCATGGTCGGCGTGGTGCTGGTGGCGGCCATCGGCATCGCCGGATATATCCGAATAAATCTGCAGGCCAAGGCCATGGGCGTACTGACCGTCACCGAGCGGGGCATCAACGACTACCCCTGGTCCAGGCTCCGCTCGGTCGCCCTGTCATACGTAGGCGAAGCGGGGATCGTGGCCGGGGTCCGCAGGTACCCGGGCGCGCGGCTCGACCTGTCCCTCTACGACGGGCCGGACCAGCACCACCTCGCCCTGCCCAACGACGCCAACCTGCACGGCGCGATCGCGGCAGCGCTGGCGACGCACTGCCCCGACGGTGTGTTCCTCGGCTGGGTCCAACGGGCGGAAGGACGCCGTCATCGTGTGCATGGCCGATCCCTGCCAGGTCAGCCTTCGTGATTGAGCAGCTCCGCTGCGGCTGTCGGGTTCGGCTTCCACCCCGCTGGCGGGAGAACCCAATCACACTGGCGATGGCGGCTTTGAGGTTGTCGTAACGGATCTTCCCCGTCGGCACGCCGCCGAGGACTCGGAAGGCGTGGGCGTGACATTCGAAGAAATGCCTCCTGTCCGGCCGAGGCGCTGATCCGGTGTACGGCCTTCCCGGAATAGGACAGTCGCAGGCTGAAAAGGGTGCAGGTCACCAGCTCGCCGCGGAGCCGCACGACCACCTCGCCGAAATCGACCTCTGCCTCGCGTCCTGGTAGGTGGGTCTGTGGGATGAACGTGTTAACGGGTTCCCGCCCTGCTTCGGTGCGGATCTCGCGACGGCGGGTGGCGACGTAGTCCCGCACCATCCCGTACGACACGACACCTTGGGCGTCATGCTCGGCGAGGAGCCGGTCGAAGATGCGCTTTGCGGTGTGCCGCTGCTTCTTCGGTGTGTCGAGGTCGCCGCGTAGCCAGCCGTCGATCACGGGCGGTAGGGATCGAGCCTCGACCCGCGCTTAGGTGGCCGCCTCGGCTGTTGCGGCCACGCTGAGGCCAGCGCGGCCGCGACGGTGCGGTAGCCGACCCGGTGTTTGCGCTGCAGTGCCCGGTTCGACAGACCGGCCTTCGCGTCGCGCCGGATCGCCGCGTACAGGTCGACACGGGACGTACGTGCATCGCGAGCCATGACGTCAGAACCTCCTCGGCGGCTGAACAATCAGGCATTCCAGACGCGTCCCGCCCGGATGGGATCGCTCACCAGGAACCCGAACGTGGGAACGCAAGTGTCCGATGTGATCACGCGCCAAGATCCCGTGACCGGCGCGCCAAGCAGCGGCCGATCGCCGTCGGAGATTCTCGTTGCTGTTTGCGGCAGATCAGTTCCTCCCTTCGCGGACATCCTTCCCCTGTTCGGCGAACGCCTTGAAATCCTGCATGTGCTGCTGCGACTGCTTGTGGAAGGCACCGGGCATCAGGAGCCCCACTAGCCGCATCAGCAGGCCGCTGAACCGGTATTCGCTCTCGCTCTCCCAGAGCGTCGTCTCCGGATTGGCTTCGGTCAGCCGATCGCGCACGACGCTCCACATGCCCGCGCCGGCGATCTCGCGGTCGAAGTGAACAACGATCCCTTTGGGGATCCCGTGCAGGTCTGCCGGCTCCCGCCGTGTGATCGTTTCGGTGCACTCGATCTTCCGCTGCCCCGACTGCATCACGATCCGCGACTTGGTACCGAGCTGCCCGTGTATCCCATTCAGCGGCTCGTGCAGCACCAAGCCCCGCAGCCACCTCGGTAGGTGTGCCGGGTCGGCGAGCAGCTGGGCCACCCTCTCCCGCGGCAGGGCGATCTCGATCGAGTTGGTGTACTTCATGACGCGCATTCCTTCTAGGGGTGGGACAACATGCTGTTGTGCTGCTCGTCCTGCTCCTCGACGGAGAGGTCTGACATCCGTCTCGCGATCGACGATTCGCATCGGCGGTGCGAGCGCCAGGAATGCTGGTCAGCCCACCGCAGCGGGGATGTCAGTTCGGGTCGGGTGCGTAGAACTTGGTGGTGGCCTCGACTGCGGCCGCGACGTGCTCCGGTTCGCCACCGGCGGCCAGGTGAGCCTTGCCCCAGGCCGCGGCGCTGCGCCGGATGAACTCGCGCCCTTGGGGCGACTTCTGGACCACCTCGTGGTCGGCGGTCTCGCCACCGGCCAACAGTTGGGCCAGGGCGAGGAGATGCAGGTCCCAGCCAACGCCGCCGGCACCGGGGCCGTAGATCGGGAAGAGGGGCTCTTCGACGACCGCTGCGTGGATCAGTTCGAATTCGGTGTCGCCGGTCGGGCCTGGGACCAGGCGCACTTCCACCTCGCTCGTGCCGGGCCAGGCGTCGGCGTCCGGCCCGTAGAGCCAGGACACCTTTAGCAGACGCGGCGGCTCGCACCGGAGGATCTCGCCGTGCTCACCACCGTCCAGCTCGAACTTCCCGCCAAGCCGCAGATCCCCGGTGACCGGTTTCAACCAGCGATGCAGCCGCTCGGGGCTGGTAAGGGCGTCCCAGACGTCGTCGATCTGCGCTTGGTATCGACGACGCACCTCGATGGTGTACGCGTCGCCGGCGGGCACGCTGCCTTTGCCCATTGCCCGGTGCGCGGCGGCCAGTTCATCCAATACGTCTTTCATGTCAGGGTCCCTTCGCTGATGGATCGGTCTTGTCCGCATCGGTGCCGGGCTCGGCCGGTCGGGTGGGCTCCCCACCAGCCGGAGTCCCCATCCGCGTCAGAGCTAATGAACCAGTCCCGGTCCGAAACACCTATCAGCCGCGGGTAGTTTGATCACCCGTTGGAAGAGGTTGGAGCAGGTGGCAGGACCACAGCAGGACCCCAAGCAGTCCCC
>NZ_JBQQBQ010000052.1:0-68510 GCF_052245915.1 Nonomuraea sp. 10N515B | reverse complement strand
GCGATCGACGACCTCGCCCAACAGGCAGGCCTCGCCGCCTAAACCCCGCCTAAACCAGCCCGTTCGAGCTCATTCGAACAAACTCCGGCTCACCATGACCGCCTCCGGGCGGCTAAGCCTTCTAGCGGGTCGTCAGAGTGACCGCCGAGCCGCCGTGGCCGAGCCGCAGTGCCACCCGGCCGGCGGGGGCGTCGGAGTCGATCTCCGGGTAGTCGTCGCTGGACACCGTGACCCGGATGGTGTGCCCGGCGGGCACCCGGTAGTGGGTGGGCCAGGTGCGGAGGTCGAGGTCGTACACCTTGCCCGGGCGCACGGGGACCGCCCGCTCGTGGCCGTGCCTATGACTCGCCTTCAGCCAGCCCTGGGTGATGCGCGTGGCCGTGCCGTCAGGGGCGACGTCCTCCACCACGACCGCGATGTTGCCGTCGGCGGCGGTGAACGAGGCCTGTACGCTCGCCTGGACGTCACCGGCCAGCACCAGGTCACGCGGGAGCGGCCCGGTCTGGAACGCCAGCCGCTGCCCGGGCCCGCCCGCGACCGGCTGGGTGTTGACCTCGAACGTCCGGGTCGCCGCCGCTCCGGGATCGGGTGACAGGACGCGGTCCGCGCCGAGGCCGAGCCGTACCCGCCGGGTCCCGGAAGGCGGCCAGGTCGTGAACTGCCGCCAGCCCGTTCCGGGCGCCTCGTAGGAGGTCACCTTGGCAGCGGGCAGGGGCGCGCCGGGCCGTCGTGCCAGCCAGCGGTCCCACCAGGCGAGGTACGCCCCGTTGCCGATGTCGGCGGGCTGCCCCGCCGGCCAGCCGTGCACCCACGGGCCCGCCACCAGCCACACGTTGTGCGGGCGGGCCTGGAAGTTCTCCACCATGCCGCCGCGGTAGCGGTCGTACCACCCGGCGATCTCCAGGACCGGGACGTCGAGGTCCACGTAGCGGGACTTGACGCTACGCTCGCGCCAGAAGTCGTCGTAGAGCGGATGTTGCGCGTACGTGGTCAGGGTGTCCGGGGCGACGGCGCGCTGCCAGTCGCGGATCCTGGCCGAGTAGATGCCACCGCGGTAGATCGTGTTCTCGTACCAGTCGCTGATGCCGTCCACGGGAATGATGGCGGCCAGGTGGGGCGGCTTGTTGACGGCGACGAGCAGGGACGAGTGGCCGCCGTAGCTGACGCCGGTCTGCCCGATGCGGCCGGTGGACCACGGCTGGGCGGCCAGCCACTCGATGAGGTCGTAGTTGTCGCGCTGCTCCTGAGCGCTGAACGGGTCGAGGTGGCCTGGGGACTCGCCTGAGCCGCGGGCGTTGCAGATCGCCGCCGCGTATCCCCGCTCGACGAAGTACGCGGCGGCCCGGCCCTGCGCTTCCAGCTGGTCGTAGGCGTTGTAGTCGTAGACGATGCCGGGGAAGCGTCCGGGGGCGGGCGTGCCGTCGGGGGCGCCGGGCCGGTGGAGGTCGCAGACCAGGTGGCTGCCGTCGCGCAGCGGCACGGTGATGCTCGCGGTGTGGACGCCGTACTCGGCGGGGCGGTCGTAGGCGAAGAACGGGTCGGCGGGCAGCGTGGCCTCGGCGTGCGCGGCCGGGATCAAGGTGCAGGCCAAGATCAGGGCGGCCGACGTGGCGAGCAGGGTCTTCTTCATGGGTTCCTCAGAGGGGGAAGGCGCCGGTCAGCAGGGCGACGACGGTCATGACGAGCGTGGTGGCGAAGGCCCAGCCGAAGATGAAGCGCTGGTGCTCCCCCAGTTGCACGCCGCTCATCCCGACCAGGATGAACGTGGAAGCGGTGAGCGGGCTGAGCGGGAACCCGGTGGTCATCTGGCCGAGGATGGCGGCGCGGGCCACCTCGGCGGGCGCGCCGCCGAGGCCGCTCGCGGTCTCGGCCAGCACCGGCAGGACGCCGAAGTAGTACGCGTCCGGGGTGAACACCAGGCTCAGCGGCATGCCGGTGAGCGCCACCAGAACGGGCAGGTGCCCGCCGAGCGCATCGGGAATGACCTGGACGAACGCGCCCGCCATCTCGCTGATCATCTTGGTTCCGGTGAGGACGCCGGTGAACACGCCCGCCGCGAAGATCATCGTGGTGACCAGGACGACGCTCTTGCCGTGCCGTTCCAGCAGCTCCTGCTGCCGCTCCCAGCTCGGGTGGTTGACCAGCAGCGCGATCGCGAACCCGACCACGAACAACACCGGCAGCGGCATGACCTCCAGCACCAGCCCGGCCAGCAGGGCGACGGTGAGCAGCAGGTTGAAGACGAGGAGCGCGGGCCGGGTGGGCTCTGGGGCCCGCAACGTGCCGGGCCCTTCTCCGGCCACCCGCTCCGGCTCGGGCTGCTCTTCGAGGGTCACCTTGCCGAGCCGGCGGCGTTCCCTGAGCCCGATCAGGTACGCCGCCACCAGCACCCACAGAATCCCCGCCGCCATCGCGGGCAGGACCGGCGTGAACACCTGCGAGCTGTCCAGCTTCAACGCCGCCATGGCCCGGGCCGTGGGGCCGCCCCAGGGGATCATGTTCATGACGCCGGCGCCGAGGCAGACCACGCCGGTCAGCACGAGCGGGCTCATGCCGAGCCGCCGGTAGACCGGCAGCAGGGCGGAGACCGTGATGAGGAACGTCGAGGCGCCGTCCCCGTCCAGTGCCACGCACATGGTGAGCACGGCCGTCCCGACGGCGATGCGTAGCGGATCGCCCTTGGCCACGCGCAGGACGCCGCGGATGAGCGGGTCGAAGAGACCAGCGTCGATCATCAGGCTGAAGTACAGGACCGCGAACGCGATCATGATGCCGGTCGGCGCGACCTTGGTCAGCCCGTCGAGGATCAGCTTGCCCAGCTCGCCGCCGAAGCCGCCGGCCAGGGCGGCCAGCACGGGTATCAGGACCAGGGCGATCAGGACCGACACCCGCTTGGTCATGGTGAGCAGCAGGAACAGTGCGATCGTGGTGAATCCCAGGGCTGCCAGCATGGTGGTCGCTCGCCTTCTCGTCCTTGCCCGGCTCGCGGGGGGTTACGTGCCGGAGTGTTACGGAAGAGTTTCCGAGCGACGAATTCGCAGGTCCAGCATCAAAGCAACATTTATCCATGCATTCTGCGCAATAGTTGCGTCTATGCTCGCGGCATGGAGGCGAACCTGCGACTCCTGGCCGCGTACGCCGCCGTGGCCAGGGCGGCGAGCTTCACCGCGGCGGCGGCCGAGCTGCACGTCTCCCAGTCGTCGCTCAGCCGCGCGGTGGCCGAGCTGGAGCGACTGCTCGGCGCCCAGCTGCTGGCACGCGACACCCGGAATGTGCAGTTGACCGCCGCGGGCGCGGAGACGCTCCGTGTGGCCGAGCAGATCGTGACCGCGCACCGGTCGGGCATGAAGGAGCTGGAGCGGTACCTGCTCGGCGAGTCCGGCGTGGTCGCCGTGGCCACGCTGCCATCCCTCGCCGCAGTGCTGCTGCCCCAGGTGATCTCGGAGTTCCGGCAGCGGCGGCCGCTGGTGTCGCTGCGCATCATGGACGGCTTGGAGCAGGTGGTGCTTGGCCGGGTGTTGTCGGGGGACGCGGACTTCGCGATCTCCACGGTCGGCGCCACGTCCGAGCAGCTCGACCACCGCCCGCTGATCAAGGACCGCTTCCACGCGGTGCTGCCCGAGCACCATCCGCTCGCCGACCGGGAGCGGGTGACCTGGGAGGAGCTGGCGCGCGAGCCGTTCCTGGCCGTGGGGCCGGAGTCGAGCGTGCGCCGGCTCACCGACTCGGCCTTCGCCCAGGCCGGTACGACGGCGACACTCGCGGCCGAGGCGGGCAGCGTGGCGACGGTGGGCGGCCTGGTCACCGCGGGGCTCGGCGTGTCGGCGATGCCCGCCCTCGTGCTGCCGCTCATGGGCGCCGCCGGTCCCCTGGTCTACCGGCCGCTCGCCGAGCCTGCCGTGGATCGCCGCCTGGACGTCGTGGTCCGTGCCCGCCGTACGTTGCCGCTGGCCACGAGCGCGTTCCTCGACCTGCTCGACAGTTTCCGGCGGGAGCAGCGGACCCTGCCCACCGGGGTCACGTGGAACCATCGCGCCGATTGATGCGTAAATCGCATTGATTGATGGATTTCTTGTGCTGGACACGCATTTCACCGTCTCGGCAGGATGAAACGACCGCAACCGCGATCGGGAGGCGAAGGAGCGCGCGGGTGACAAGCACAGGTGAGGGTCAGCTACGCGGGCTGAAGGTGGTGGAGTTCGCGCACGTGGTGGCCGGTCCGATGGCCGGTTCCATGCTCGCCGACCAGGGCGCGGACGTCGTGCACGTCGAGGCCCCCGGATCCGGTGACGCGGCCCGCGCCATGGGGCCGGCCAGGGACGGCGTGCCGCTGTGGTTCAAGGTCGCCGGCCGCAACAAACGATCGGTCACCCTCGACCTGCACGACGCGACCGGTCGTGAGGTCGCCCACCGGCTGGTCACCTGGGCGGACGTCGTGATCGTCACCCTGCGCGCCGGGCGGCTGCGCGCGTGGGAGCTCGACTGGCAGGCGGTGCACCGGATCAACCCTCGATGCATCCTGCTGCAGATCTCCGGATTCGGCGCCACGTCCTCCCGCGCGAACGATCCGGGCTTCGGCAAGATGGGCGAGGCCAGGAGCGGGGTGGTGCACCTGACCGGGTTCCCCGGCGGGCCGCCCGTGCACACCGGTTTCTCCCACGGCGACGCCGTCACCGGGCTGATGGGCGCGTACGCCGTGCTCGCCGCCCTGCACCGGCGCGCAACCGACGCGGACTTCGACGGCGAGTGGATCGACCTGGCGCTCTTCGAGCCGCTGTTCCGGCTGATCGAATGGCAGGTCATCGCGCACGACCAGCTCGGCGTCGTGCCGGAGCGGGCCGGCAACCAGCTCGCCGTGGCGCCGGCCGCGGTGATCAACACCTATCGTTCGGGCGACGGCGACTGGATCACGGTGACGTCGGCGACTCTCCGCTCGGTACGCAACGTGGCGCGGCTGCTCGGTCTGCCGGAGGAGGAGTTCGCCACCGCCGAGCAGCAGCACGCCGGGCGGGAGCGGCTGGACGCGGGCCTGCGGGAGTGGGTGGCCGGACGCGGGACCACCGAGTGCCTGGAGTCGTTCGCCGCGGCCGAGGTGGTGGCCTCCCAGGTGTTCACCGCCGCCGACATCGCCGCCGACCCTATCTACGCCGAGCGCGGCGACATCATCACCATCGACGACGCCGACCTCGGCCCCGTCCGCATGCAGGGCGTGATCCCGCATTTCCGCCGTCGGCCGGGGCGGGTCTGGCGTACCGGGCCGGCGCTCGGGCAGGACAACAAGCTCGTATACGGCGACTGGCTGGGGCTGAGCGAGGACGAGCTGGCCGACCTGGAGAAGCGCGGTGTCATCTAACCGGCTCCCGCTGCGTTCCCTGCTCTTCGTCCCCGGCACCAGGACGGACTGGCTGGCCAAGGCGCAGGCCGCCGGCGCCGACGCGGCGATCCTCGACCTGGAGGACGCCGTCCCGCCCGCCGCCAAGGCCGAGGCCCTCAGGAAGGTGGCCGAGGCGGTGGCAGACTCGACCGGCCCCATGGCCCTGCTCGTCCGCGTCAACGCACTGGACGGCTGGCCGGCGGCCGAGGAGCTGCGGGCGATCGCGCACGAGCGGCTCGCGGGAGTCGTGCTGCCCAAGGTGAGCGGCCCTGACGACGTGCGGCTGGCGGACCGGCTGCTCGGCTGGTGCGAACGCGAGCGCGGCCTGCCCGCCGGTCACATCGCACTGGTGCCGCTGCTGGAGACGGCCCGCGGCCTGCGGAAGGCATACGAGGTCGGCCGGGCTGCCGGGCGGGTCGCGTACCTGGGCGCCGTCACCGCGCCAGGCGGCGACGTCGAGCGCGCCGTCGGCTACCGCTGGAGCCCGGCCGGCGTCGAGACGCTGGGCCTACGCTCGCGCGTGCTCCTGGACGTCCGCGCCGCCGGCACGCCCAACCCCGTGGCCGGACTGTGGACCCGCGTCTCCGACCTCGACGGCCTGCGCGCCTTCGCCGAGCAGAACCGCGCTCTCGGCTACGAGGGCATGATGGCGATCCATCCCTCCCACGTGCGCGCGATCAACGAGGTCTTCTCCCCCGGCCCTGAGGAACTGGACCGCTGCGCCCGGCTGGTGGCGGCCGTGGAGGCGGCGCAGGCGAGCGGGACGGGGGCGGTGCGGTTCGAGGGCGAGATGGTGGACGAGGCCATGGCCACCACGGCCCGCCTCCTCCTCGAACGCCAGAGGTGAGCGCGGAAAACGTGTTGCCGGCGCCGAGATGATGGACGGCATGGACCGACAGCTGATCAGCGCCATCGCTCACCGCGACCATCCGATCGCCACCCCCATCACGCACGACAACCTCGACCGGTTGCTGCGCCGGGCGGAGCTGCCGGACGGCGCCCGCATCCTCGACCTCGGCTGCGGCGAGGCCGCGTGGTCGCTGCGGGCGCTTGAGCTCGTCCCATCGGCCGTCGCCGACGGCGTGGACCTCTCTCCTCACGCCATTTCCGCCGCCGAACGCGCCGCCGCCGCCCGTGGCCTGACCGACCGGCTGTCACTGCATCTGACGCCCGCCGCGGACTTCCCCGCCACCGACCCGTACGACCTGGTGCTCTGTGTAGGCTCCACCCACGCCTTCGGCGGGCTGAAGGAGACCATGGACGCCGTGTCCCGCTTCGTCCGCCCGGGCGGGCTGGCGCTGGTCGGCGAGGGATTCTGGGAGCGCACTCCCGATCCCGCCCTCGCCGAGGCCATCGGCACGTTCCCGGACCTGGCGGGCACGATCGCGGCGGCCGAGTCCGGCGGCTGGCTGACCGTCTACGGCCATGTGAGCGACCTGGCCGAATGGGACGAGTACGAGCTGTCGTGGACCGGCACCCTGGCCCGCTGGGCCGCCGCCAACCCCGGCCCCGACGGCGAGCAGGCCATGGCCGCCATGAGACAGCACCGTGACATGTGGCTCACCGGTTACCGTGGCGTGCTCGGCTTCGTCTCCCTCCTGCTGCAGCGCGTCTAGGCGGGTCACTCTCCGGTCATCGCGGCATGGAGCCGCAGGTACGGCTCCGCGTCCTTCGGCCTGTTCTGGCGCTGCAGCGTACGGCCGAGCAGCAGGCAGGCGTACCCCTCGGCCGGGTCGCGCTCCAGGATCAGCCGGAGCTCGGCCTCGGCCCGGCCGAGCTGGGCCGAGTGGTAGTAGGCACGGGCCAGCAGCAGCCGGCTCGCCAGGTTCTCCGGGGCCGCCTCGACCACCCCGGCCAGGATGCGAGCGGCCCCGATGTAGTCCTCCGCGGCGAAGAACAGGCGGCCGCGCTCGTACTCCTCGGCCAGGTTCTCGATCACCATGTCACTCCTTTCCGGGGACGGGCCCCTCGGCGTGCGGGACGCGTCCGGCGGGGACGACGCCCAGGCGGCCGGCCTGGTAGTCCTCCATCGCCTGAACGATCTCGGCGCGGGTGTTCATCACGAAGGGGCCGTAGTGCACGACCGGCTCCCGGATCGGCTGCCCGCCGAGCAGCAGCACCTCCAGGTTGGGCTCGGCCTGGGGCTGGGCGGTGTCGGCGGCGACGGTGAGCGCCCCGCCCTGGCCGAAGACGGCCAGTTGTCCCTTGCGTACCGGCCGGCGTTCGTCCCCGGCGTAGCCCTGCCCGGCCAGCACGTACGCGAGCGCGTTGAAGCCGGGGTTCCACGGCAGCTCCAGCCGCGCTCCGGGGGTCACGGTCGCGTGCACCATCGTGATCGGGGTGAACGTGACGCCGGGACCAGCGTGCCCATCCAGCTCACCGGCGATCACCCGCAGCAGCGCGCCGCCGTCGGCCGAGGCGAGCAGCGCCGTCTGGCGACCGCGGATGTCCTGGTAGCGGGGCAGGTGGAACTTGTGGGCACGGGGCAGGTTGACCCACAGCTGGACGCCGTGGAACAGCCCGCCCGACACCACCAGGTGCTCCGGGGGCTTCTCGATGTGCAGCAGCCCGGACCCCGCGGTCATCCACTGCGTGTCGCCGTCGGTGATCGTGCCACCGCCGCCGTTGGAGTCCTGGTGCTCGAAGATGCCGTCCATGATGTAGGTGACGGTCTCGAAGCCGCGGTGCGGGTGCCAGGGGGTGCCCTTGGGCTCGCCGGGGGCGTACTCGACTTCGCCCATCTGGTCCATGTGAATGAACGGGTCCAGCGTGGACTGCGGCACGCCGGCGAAGGCGCGCCGCACCGGGAAGCCCTCGCCCTCGAACCCGCTGGGCGCGGTCGTCACGGACCGCACGGGGCGGCGTGCGACCGCGGTCGGATCGGGGACGGCGACACGCGGCAGCGTCAGGGTGTCGGCGGTGATGGCGGGCATAATCCCTCCTGGCTGTTGAATATTCAATTACATCTGCCCGCCTCAACGCGGGTGTACGGCCCGGCATTCCCGGCTCAACTTTACGACCGATCGGTCGTTCATATAGTCTGGGCCGCATGACACAAGACGGCCGGCTGCTACGGGGGATGCGCAGCCGCGAGACGATCCTCCAGCAGGCGGTGGGGCTGGCCTCCGTCGAAGGCCTGGCCGGGCTCTCCTTGGGGCGGCTGGCGACGACGACCGGCATCAGCAAGTCCGGACTTTTCGCGCACTGGCGCGACAAGGAGCAACTGCAGCTTGATGCGGTGGAATGGGCCACCCGCCAATGGACCGAGCAGGTGGTCGGGCCCGCCCTGCGCGCCCCCGCGGGCGTGCGGCGCCTGTTCGCGCTGCACGAGGCGCGGCTGGCGTTCTACGGCGACGGCGTGCTGCCCGGCGGGTGTTTCTTCTTCGCCGTGCAGGCCGAGTTCGACGACCGGCCCGGAGCCGTTCACGACCGCCTCGCGCGGGCCATGCGCGAGTGGCAGGAGTTCATCAGGCGACTGGTGGCCGGCGCCGTCGAGCTGGGCGAGCTGGCCGAGAGCGTGGATCCGGCCCAGCTCGCCTACGAGATCGACGCACTCGGCGAAATGGTCATCATCCATTCCCGGCTGCTCGACGGGCCGGCCGTTCTCGCTCATGCCCGCCGTGCCGTGCTCCAGCGGCTGCGCACCCTCTCCCCTCACCCTGAGCTGCTCCCGGAGGATTGACATGATGGAACACGGCGTTTGTGAGCCTGTCCAGGTGCATTTCGATGACCTCGACGCGATGGGCCTGCTGCACAACTCCCGGTATGCCTTGCTGGTCGAGCGGGCGATCAGCGCCTATTGGCACCGGCTCGGCTGGGCCCCCGACGCCGCCGCGTCGGCGTTCAAGGACGTGTTCCTGGCCGTGCGGGAGTTCAAGGTGACCTACAACGTGCCTATCGCGGGGGTGGGCGAGCCGCTGGTGCACTTCTGGATCGATCGTCTTGGCCGTACGAGCGGGGTGTACGGCTTCCGTGTGCTGTCGGCGGACCGCTCGGTGGTGCACGCGGAGGGCTATCGCGTCAACGTCAACCTGGATCCCGCCACCTTCCGGCCGGCGCCGTTCAGCGACGAGCTCCGCACCGCGGCCGCGCCTCTACTGCTCCCCGCAGTGCCGGTCCCCTCCTAGCGGCCTCGGCGCTTCTGCTCGGCCAGGAAGTCCTCCCAGGTCCGGCGGCCGACGGCGTGGTCCGGGGCAAGGTTGGCGCCAGCTCGGAACGCGGCCGCGGCCTTGCCCGGGCTCCGGACCGGCAGGATCAGCCGGCGTTTGCCGGTGGCCTTCACGTAGTCGCGGGCCAGCTCCTCCATCCTGTACACGCGCGGCCCGGCGATGTCGGGCACGAGCCCGGCGGGCTCGTCCAGGGCGAGCTCGACCAGCCGGGCCGCCACCTCGCCTGCGTCGACCGGCTGGAACCTGGCACCGCCCCACGTCATCAGCACCGGCAGCTTGGCCATCGTCCCCAGCGTCGTCCAGACCCAGTCGTGGAACTGGGTGGCGCGCAGGGTGGTCCACGGCAGTCCGGACGCGGCGATGACCTGCTCGGCTTCCCGCTTGGCCGCGAAGTAGCCGAACATGGCGCGGTCGATGCCGCTGACGACCGGGACCCGGTCGGCGCCGACGACTGAGATGTACACCACATGCGGGGCGCCCGCCCGCGACGCCGCCTGCACCAGGTTGCGGGCCTTGACCTCATCGCCCTTGGCGCTTCCCGCGCAGTGCACGATCGTCTCGACGCCGTCCACCGCGGCCTGCAGCCCCTCACCGGTGGACATGTCGCCGGTCACGTACTCGATACCGTTCTCGGGCCCGTGGCCGCCCCGGCTGAGCACCCTTACCTCGCAACCGGCCTTCCGCAGCAGCGGCACCACCAGGCGCCCCAGCGTGCCCGTCCCGCCGGTGACCAGAATCGGTGACATGATGTCTTCCTCCCTTTCGTGGACCTCTACTGCGCTGACCCGCGGCGAGGGAGGAATGTGACGCGGCCCGTGGAACGCCAGTCCGGCGCAGGTCGCGGAATAGCAGCGGATATAGCGGTCGTTGGGCACGGGGGTGGCGCGATCGCCACGGAAGTGGCGGATGATGTGGATGCGCGGCAGATGCCTCCTGGGCAGGCGCCACCGACCGCCTGACTCAGGGAGCAGCATTGTCTCGTCACTCGGCCGATTTACGCCCTAGGACCGCGTCCGCCGTCTACCCCGCCGGCATGCTCGCGCCGCCACCGCGCACGTTGCTCGACATCCTCGACGAGACGACGCGCCGTCATCCGGAGGCGCCCGCTCTGGACGACGGCACCGTGCGCCTCGACTACCGCTCGTTGCGTGCCGAGGTGGACCGGGTCGCGGCCGAGCTCGCGGACGCCGGGGTCGGCGGCGGCGCCAGAGTCGGCGTGCGCATCGCCTCGGGAACCGCCGAGTTGTACGTCTCCATCCTCGCCGTGCTCGCGGTCGGCGCCGCGTACGTGCCCGTCGACGCCGACGACCCGGACGAGCGCGCCGAACTGGTCTTCGCCGAGGCCGGGGTCGACGCCGTCCTCTCCGGCAAGCTGACGATGCACGGCGGCGCGGGAACCGCTGCGCCACTGTCCGAGGGCGCGGAGACCGCTGCGCCACTGTCCGAGGGCGCGGGGAGGGCTGCGGAGGCGCCGCTCCCGGACGACGACGCGTGGATCATCTTCACGTCCGGGTCCACCGGCAGGCCGAAGGGGGTCGCGGTGACGCACCGGTCCGCGGCCGCTTTCGCCGACGCCGAAGCGGGACTCTTCCTGCCGGAGCGGCCGCTGGGCCCCGGCGACCGGGTGCTGGCCGGGCTCTCCGTGGCCTTCGACGCCTCGTGCGAGGAGATGTGGCTGGCCTGGCGGCACGGCGCCTGCCTCGTGCCCGCGCCGCGAGCCCTCGTACGCACCGGGATGGACCTGGGCCCCTGGCTGGCCGCCCAGCGCGTGACGGCGGTCTCGACCGTGCCGACGCTGGCCGCGCTCTGGCCCGTCGAGCACCTCGCCGGGATCCGGCTGCTCATCTTCGGCGGCGAGGCATGCCCGCCCGAGCTGGCCGAGCGGCTCGCCGTACCGGGGCGGGAGGTGTGGAACACCTACGGGCCCACCGAGGCGACGGTGGTGGCGTCCGCCGCGCGGCTCACCGGCGAGGGTCCCGTGCGCATCGGACTGCCCCTCGACGGGTGGGACCTGGCGGTGATCGGCGACTCGGGTGAGCCGGTGGCCATGGGTGAGACCGGCGAACTCGTCATCGGGGGCGTGGGGCTGGCCCGTTACCTGGACCCGGTGAAAGACGCCGAGAAGTACGCGCCGCTGCCGTCGCTGGGCTGGGAACGCGCCTACCGCAGCGGTGATCTCGTCCGGGCCGAGCCCGAGGGCCTCGTCTTCGTCGGCCGGGCCGACGACCAGGTGAAGCTCGGCGGGCGCAGGATCGAGCTGGGCGAGGTGGACGCCGCGTTGCAAGCGTTGCCGGGCGTCACCGGCGCGGCCGCCGCGGTCCGCACCGCGGGCGGCGGCCACCAGGTGCTCGTGGGGTATGTCGTCACCGGACCCGGCTTCGACGCAAGTGAGGCGCGCGAGCTGCTCGCCGGCTCGCTCCCCGCCGCCCTGGTGCCGCGCCTGGCGCCGGTCGACTCGCTCCCGACGAGGACCTCCGGCAAGATCGATCGTGACGCGCTGCCCTGGCCGCTGGCTGAGCCGTCCGCGCCCGCGGCCGCGGCCGCGTGGAGCCCGGCCGAGGCGCTGCTCGCGGAGCGGTGGACCGGCATCCTCGGCGTCGCGCCGGAAGGACCGGATGCGGACTTCTTCGCCGACGGCGGCACCAGCCTGGCCGCGGCCCGGCTGGTGTCCGTGCTGCGCCCCGACTATCCGGATGTGGCGGTGGGCGACATGTACGCACAGCCGACGCTCGCCGGGCTGGCGCGGCTCCTGATCGCGAGAGGCGAGCGCGAGCCGGCGCGGCCGCCCGTGTCGCCCATGCCCCGGCGGGCCGCTCTCGTGCAGTCGTTGCTCATGGTTCCGCTGCTCACGGCCGGCGCGATGCGCTGGGTCGTGCTGCTGGCGGCGCTCAACAACCTGCTCGCGCCACCGTGGGCACCGGCTCTGTCCTGGTGGTGGGTAGCACTGGGCGCGCTGGCGTTCGTCGCCCCCATGGGGCGGATGGGCCTGTCCGCAGGGCTGGCCCGGCTGTTGCTGCGCGGCGTACGGCCGGGCAGCCACCCACGCGGTGGCGGCGTGCATCTGAGACTGTGGTTCGCCGAGCAGTTCGCGGCCAGACTCGGCGTCCCCGACCTGGCCAGCGCCCCCTGGATGACGTGGTACGCCCGGATGCTCGGCGCCAAGGTCGGCGCGGAGTCCGATCTGCACTCGCCTCCGCCCGTCACAGGACTGCTCAGGCTGGGCCGGGGCGCGTCGGTCGAGCAGGAGGTCGACCTCAGCGGCCACTGGTACGACGGCGACCTGCTGCACATCGGCGAGATCCGGATCGGCGCGGGCGCCACCGTCGGCTCCCGCTCGACGCTGCTGCCCGGTGCGAAGATCGGGAAGAACTCCAGGATCGCGCCGGGATCGGCGGTCGCCGGCACCGTGCCCGCAGGCGAGCTCTGGGCCGGCGCGCCGGCGTTCCGGCAGGGCAAGTCACGCAAACCAGGAGAGCGAGCCGTCCGGTCCCGCTTCTGGGCGACGTTGTACGGCCTGACCGCCATCGCGCTCAGCCTGCTTCCGGCGGTCGCTGCCGGAGCCGGCCTCGCGGTTCTGGCCGCGTTCGCCGGGGACGCGGGCACGCTCGGCGAGGCCCTCGCCTCCGCCCTGGCCGGCGTGCCGCTGGCGACGATCACCGGCATGGCGGCCTTCGCCCTGGTCACGCTGGTCAGCGTGCGGCTGCTCGGGCTGCGCCTGCGTCCGGGGAACCACCCGGTGCACAGCCGCCAGGCGTGGCAGGCCTGGGCGACGGGACGGCTGATGGCCGCGGCACGCGTCTGGCTCTTCCCGTTGTACGCGAGCGTCCTCACCCCCGCGTGGCTGCGGGCCCTCGGCATGAAGGTGGGCCGCGGCGTCGAGCTGTCCACGGTCCTCGCCCTGCCGACGATGACGTCGGTCGGCGACGGCGCCTTCCTGGCGGACGACACGATGCTCGCCCCGTACGAGCTGGACGGCGGCTGGATGCGCATCGCCTCCGCGCGCATCGGCAAGCGCGCCTTCCTCGGCAATTCGGGGATGACCGCACCGGGGCGCAAGGTGCCCAAGGACGGCCTGGTCGGGGTGCTGTCGGCGGCGCCGAAGAAGGCCAAATCCGGCTCGTCGTACGTGGGCATGCCGCCCATCGAGCTGCGCCGCACCGCCGAAGAGGCCGACCGGAGCCGGACCTACGACCCGCCCGCGCGGTTCAAGGCCGCCAGGGCCCTCGTCGAGGGGTTCCGCGTGGTGCCCGCGATGTGCGCGGTCGCGCTCGCCGTCCTGGTCGCCGCCGCCTTCGAAGGGCTCGCGGCCCGGTACGGCTTCGCCGTGACGGCCGCCCTGGCCGGTGTCGTCATGCTGGCCGCCGGGGTGGTCGCGGCAGCGGTCGCGACGGCCGCCAAGTGGGCGCTGGTCGGCCGGATCCGGAGTGGGAACCAGCCGCTGTGGAGTTCGTTCGTGTGGCGTAACGAGCTGGCGGACAACTTCATCGAGGTGCTGGCGGCGCCCTGGTTCGCGCAGCCGTGGCTGGGCACTGCGCCGCTGAACGTGTGGCTGCGCTCACTTGGGGCACGGATCGGACATGGAGTCACCTGTGACACGTACTGGCTTCCCGAGGCGGATCTGGTGACCCTTGGCGACGGGGCCTGCGTCAACCGGGGCTGCGTCCTGCAGACGCATCTCTTCCATGACCGGGTCATGAGCATGGACACGGTGACGCTCGAGGCCGGCGCGACGCTGGGACCGCACGGCGTGGTGCTGCCGGCCGCGCGGGTGGGCGCCGACACCACGATCGGTCCCGCCTCGCTGGTCATGCGCGGTGAGACCGTGCCGAGCCGGGCCAGGTGGTTCGGCAACCCCATCTCGGCGTGGCGATGACGTCGTATTTCCCAGGGCACGGCGACCACCGGTACGGCGTCACGCACTACGACCTGACGCTGAAGTACCGGGTCCCGGCCAACCGGCTCGACGGCACGGCCCGGCTGACGGTGTCCGCCGCCGAGCCCCTTACCACCCTCGACCTGGATCTCGGCAAGTTCCGGGTGGCGAGCGTCACGGTGGACGGCGGCTCGGCCCGATATTCGCCCGGCAAGGGCAAACTGCGCGTGACCTTGCCGCGTCCGTTGCCGGCGGAAGCGCGTGCCGAGGTCGAGGTGCGTTACTCCGGCAGCCCCGTGCCGGTGCCGAGCCCCTGGGGCGGCCTCGGCTGGGAGGAGCTGACCGACGGCGCGCTCGTGGCCGGCCAGCCGATCGGCGCGCCTTCCTGGTTCCCGTGCAACGACCGGCCCGGCGACAAGGCGTCCTACCGCATCTCTGTGACCACCGCGTCGCCGTACCAGGCGATCGCGAACGGCGTGCTGGTCGCGCGGCGCCGCACGGCCGGGAGCACGACGTGGATCTACGACCAGAGCGAGCCCATGGCGAGCTACCTGGCGAGCGTGCAGATCGGGCGCTACCAGCTCGCCGAGGTCGCCGGAACCCGGCTGGCCCACCCGGCGCGCCTCGCCACCCGCGTGCGGCGGGACTTCGGCCGGCAAGGCGAGATGATGGCGCTGTTCACCGACCTGTTCGGGCCCTATCCGTTCAGCGGCTACACCGTCGTGGTGGCCGACGACGACCTGGACATCCCGGTCGAGGCCCAGGGCATGTCGATCTTCGGCAGGAACCATGTCGACGGCATGCGCGGGTCCGAGCGCCTGATCGCGCACGAGCTGGCGCACCAGTGGTTCGGCAACAGCCTCACCGTGGCCTGCTGGCGCGACATCTGGCTGCAGGAGGGATTCGCCGCCTACGCCGAGTGGCTCTGGTCGGAGGCGTCCGGCAGCCCCTCCACCGACGAGCACGCCCAGCGCTGGCACCACAGGCTCGCGCTGCTCCCCCAGGACTTCGTCCTGGCCGACCCCGGCCCGGCCATGCTGTTCGACGACCGCGTCTACAAGCGGGGCGCGCTGACCCTGCACGCGTTGCGCCGGGCCCTGGGCGACCAGGTCTTCTTCGCGGTCCTGCGCGCCTGGACGGCGGAGCGGCGGCACGGGAGCGTCACCACCATGGGGTTCGCCGCCCACGTCCACCGGCACGCCTCACGGCCGGTGGGACCGCTGCTGTCCGCCTGGCTGTACGACAAGCCGCTCCCGCCCATGAACCCGCTGCCGCGCTGGTGAACCCGTGGGTGCCGCCGTGGAACCTACGACCGGGCGGCACCCGGGAGACGTCTATACGGGCGTGTGCATGTGGCGGGTCAGGGCGTGCTCCACCAACGTGATCAAGGTCGCCTTGACGGACTCTCGTTGCCGGGCGTCCAGGCGCACGATGGGGATGTGGCCGCCGACCGACATGGCCTCGCGGATATCCTCCTCGCCGTGCGCGAACTGGCCGTCCCAGCCGTTGACACCGATCACGAACGGCAGTTTCGCCTCTTCGAAGTAGTCGATGGCCGGGAAGCTGTCGGCCAGGCGGCGGGTGTCCACCAGCACGACCGCGCCGATCGCGCCCTTGACCAGGTCGTCCCACATGAACCAGAACCGGTGCTGTCCAGGCGTGCCGAACAGGTAAAGGATCAGTTCACGGTCCAGCGAGACGCGGCCGAAGTCCATGGCGACGGTCGTGGTCGTCTTGTTCGGCGTGAGCGAGACGTCATCGACGTGAGCGGAGGCGTCCGTCATGACCGCCTCCGTGGTGAGCGGGAGGATCTCCGACACCGCACCCACGAACGTCGTCTTGCCCACGCCGAAACCCCCGGCCACGACGATCTTCGTCGAGGTCAGGCCGGGGCTAGAGCCTGCGAAGTCCACTGAGCACCCTTTCGAGCAAGTTGAGGTCCGGCTTTCCCGCGTCCAGCGCAGGCTGGTGCACGCGGATCAGGCCCTCCGACGCCATGTCGGCGATCAGCACCCGGACCACACCAAGGGGCTGGCGTAAAAGGGCGGAGATCTCAGCAACCGACCGGACGTTCCGGGTCAGTTGGATGATCGCCTGATACTCCGGACTCAGTAGGGAAATGTCTTGGTATTCCGACGTCACGGAGGACACCAGTGCCTCCATGGCGAACTTCATCCGCGGGGCCGTGCGCCCCCCGGTCACGGCATACGGCCGTACCAGGGAGCTCGGCTTCTGCGGACGGGGAGCCGCCGGATGCGGCGGAGTGCTATCACCAGCCCAACCCTGACCTGTCACTATGATCTCCGTTCACACACCCCCGCGCTAGCGGGGGCGGGCCGCTTGCAACTCAGCGCGTACGGCCGGAGTCAGCACCTGCCCCGCACGCTCGACCAGCAGGGTCATCTGGTACGCCACCAGGCCCATGTCACAGTCGGGCGCGGCCAGGACCGCCAAGCAGGATCCATCGCTGATGGACATGATCATCAATAGCCCGCGCTGCATCTCGATGACGGTCTGCGTCACCATGCCGCCTTCGAAGACCCGCGCGGCACCCTGGGTCAGGCTGATCACGCCCGAGGCGACCGCCGCGAGCTGATCGGCCCGGTCCTTGGGAAACCCCTCGGAGAAGGCCAGTGGCAGGCCGTCAGACGAGACCACGACCGTGTGCGCGACGCCTGGCACATTGTTCACGAAATCCGTGATCAGCCAGCTAATGCCACGCGCTCCCTGGCTCATCTCTCTCATTTGTCCTCCTCATTTTCTTCACCGCGGGTGAACGCTCGGCCTTGCCGGACACCCTGCTGGAAGCTGGAGAGCCGGTTACGCAGTCGCTCTGGCGAGATCTGCGGCGCCGGCGACGTGGGCTGGGGCTCGGCGAGGCTGGCCGTACCGGGCACCAGGTTGGCCTTGGGGACGCGGCGCGGCAGGCCCGAGGCCGTGGTGCCGCCCTGCGCGGGCTGGGCGGCCGCCTGCGCGGCCTGGAAGCCGGAGTCCGCGGGCGAGGACCAGGACGCGCCTGCACCGGACTGGCCAGGCTTGCGCTGGGGCAGCGGCGTCGTCCCCGGAGACGCGGGCGCGTCGGAGGGGATGGCCGGGTGCACGGCGGTGGTCTCGGACTCTTCCTCGAACGAGGGCCCGGACTGCGAGTGCTGATCGGCCGGGAACAGCGGCTCGGAGCGCGGCTTCAGCTGCTCGGGATCCGGCCGGCGGAACCAGTCGGAGCCGACCGACGAGAAGATCGGCAGGAACTCCTCGCCGTGCTCCTCCATGGGCGAGTTGCGCACGACCGGCAGCGGGCCGGTCATGTCCTGGGAGGAGTAGCGGCCGGGCCCGAACGGATCGTAGTCGCCGTGCCCATTCTGCTGGAACCCGTCGGCGGGCTTGGGCTGCTCACCGAACGGGGCGCGGTAGTCATCGCCGTACTGCGGCCGCGGCGAGTCCTCCGACTCGAACATCGACCTGCGCGGCATCGGGTCGGCGAAGGACGACCACGGGGCCGGCTCCTGCTGGTCCTTCGGCGGCTCAGTGGCGAACGAGGGCCAGCGCGGCTCCTCCTCCGGCAGGGGCGGTGGCTGCTCGGCGAACGACGGCCACCGGTTCTCCGCGAACGAATGAGGCTGCGCGGGCGCGGGCGGCGCCTCCTCCGCGAACGACGGCCAGCGAGGCTCCTCGGACCAGCGCTGTTCCTCCTGCGGCCGGGCAACCGGCGGTTCCTCGGCGAACGACGGCCAGCGTGGCTCGTCGGCCACGCCTCCCGGCGCCCCGCCGGGCATCCCACCTGCCGGCTGGTCTCCGAACGCCGCAGGCTGCTGCTCGCCGAACGAGGACGACTCACCGAACGACGCAGGCTGCTGCCCGCCGAACCCGGGCTGCTCACCGAACGCCGCAGGCTGCTGCCCGCCGAACCCGGGCTGCTCACCGAACGCCGCAGGCTGCTGCCCGCCGAACCCGGGCTGCTCACCGAACGCCGCAGGCTGCTCGCCGAAGGACGGCCAGCCGCCGGTCCCCGGCGCGGGCACCGAGCCCGGCCACTCCGTGTCCACCACTTGGTAGGACGGGTCGGCGGAAGGCGTCGAGTGCCGCGGTCCCGATCCGTTCGTCGACGGCTGACCGAACATGCTCGGGTCGAACGACGTGAACGCCTCGTACTGCCCGCCCTGCTGCGGCACCCCGGACGCGCTGGTGATCAGCATGTCGGGCAGCATGACCAGCGCGCTCAGGCCACCGGTCTCCCGCATGCTGAGCTGGACCCTGATGCCGTGCCGCAGCGCCAGCCGGCCGACCACGAACAGGCCCATGCGCCGTGACACCGACACGTCCACCACCGGCGGGTTGGCCAGGCGCCAGTTGGCCTCGGCCAGCTCCTCCTGGCTCATGCCGATGCCCAGGTCGTTGATGGTGACCAGCACGCCGCCCTCGGCAGGGGTGCTGGTGACGGCGACCTTGCTCTCGCGCGGGGAGAACGAGATCGCGTTCTCGATCAGCTCGGCCAGCAGGTGGACGGCGTCGGTGACGGCCGGGCCGACGATCAGCGTGCCGGACGGGATCTGGATCTGGACGCGTTCGTAGTTCTCGACCTCCGACAGCGAGGCGCGGGCGATGTCGACCAGCGGCACCGGCTCGCTCCACTTGCGCGCGGCCTCCTGGCCGGCGAGGACCAGGAGGTTCTCACTGTTGCGGCGCATGCGCGTGGCCAGGTGGTCGAGGCGGAAGAGGTTCGCGAGCCGCTGCTCGTCCTCTTCACCCTGCTCCAGGCCCTCGATGAGCTGCAGCTGCCGCTCGACGAGCGTCTGGCTGCGGCGGGAGAGGTTGACGAACATGGCGTTGACGTTGGCGCGCAGCTTGGCCTCGTCGCCGGCCAGCCGGATCGCCTCGCGGTGGACCTCGTCGAACGCCCGCGCCACTTCACCGATCTCGTCGCGGGTGTTGACGCCGACCGACGGCACCTCGGGCACGTGCGCGCCCTCACCCTGCTCGCGCAGGACGCGGACGGTCTCGGGCAGCCGGGTGGTGGCCACCTGGAGCGCCTCGGCCCGCAGTCGCCGCAGCGGGCGGACCAGCGAGCCGGCCACACGGGTGGTGATGATCAGGACGAGCAGCAGCAGGACGAGGATCATCGCACCGGAGATGATCGCGTTGCGCTGCTCGGTGTTGCTCAGGTCGCTGGTGGTGGTCACGATCTTCGTGGCCAGGGCGTCCTCGACCTTGCGCATGGCGTTGGCGGTCAGGGTGGTGCTGTCGTACCAGAAGTTCAGGTCCCTGCCGGTGGTGACGTCGAGGTCCCTGATCCGGTTGTACTCGCGCACCTGGGCCAGTGCGCGCTGCCGCATGGCGTCGGCGCGGTCGATCTGCAGGCCTCTGACACCCTGCTGGTAGGCCCGCAGGTCCGCGGCATCGGCCACTTGCTCGAAGGCCGCCTGCTCGGACTGCTGCCGGTTCCAGGAGCCCAGGAAGTCGGTGAGGGCCTCGTTGTCCAGCTCGCGCTCGACGAGCGCGACGATCAGGATGATCTGCTGGCGCGAGACCTCCTCCTTCATGCCCTGCAGCGAGCCGAGCGCGGCCACGTCCCGCTGGAGGAGGTCGTCGTTGACGCCGTCTCCCAGGCCGTCCTGGACCGACGAGAAGATGCCGATCATGGTGCTGTACGTGCCGATGGCGGCGCGCGCAGGCACGTTGCCCACCATGGAGTCACGCAAGCTGTCGAGGCCGTCGAGCCAGCGCTTCAGGCTCACGACCCCTTCTTGGACACGAGTGGAGTGCGTCTCGTCGATGTTCGACGCGGCGGTCAGCACCTGCGCCTTGATCTTGTCCGTGGCCTCGCGCTGGGTCTTGAGCTGGACGAAGCGCCCTGCCCTGTCACGGTCGGCGACGTACCACGCGGTGAGCGTGCGTTCCTTGCCGAGCTCGTGGTTGAGCGCGCCGATGCGCTGGACCAGCTCGGCGACCTGAGTCAGGCGCCGGTATTCGGCGCTGGTCCCGATCGCGTTGGCCAGCTGGACACCCGCGAGCAGCACACCCACGACCGTCGGGATGAGGATGAGGGCGACCAGCCTGGAGCGCACACGCCAGTTAGCCAGCCGGAACCTTCCGCCTGTGTACTCCCCTGACCGCGTGTGCCTGGGGTCTTTCGTCCTCACTGACTCTCGCAACCTCTCACCGGTACGTGCTCGAAAGAAATCAGTCACGCGTGGGGCGCATGGGATTACGTCCGGCTGGGTAATTGGAACACAACCCGTACCAGATCGGCCAACCGAACATATCCCATCAAACGTGCCCGTAGCAGCACTTCAAGGCACATAGTGCTGCACGTGATTTCAGGCGGGCCGGAACGAGTCTCGTCCGGCCGGTGCCGCGTGCTTGACCATCAGGTGCCGCGTCACCGAATACTCCAGCACCGCCTCCTGGCTCATGTCCTTGCCGAACCCGCTGCCCTTCACCCCGCCGTGCGGCGCCTCGCTGGCGATGGGAAGATGGTCGTTCACCCAGGTCACGCCCACATCCAGCCGGTGCGAGACGCGCATCGCGCGGGACACGTCGCGCGACCACACCGATGACGCCAAACCGTACCTGGTGTCGTTGGCCAGCCGGACCGCCTCATCCTCGCCGTCGAACGGCAACACGACCAGGACCGGCCCGAACAGCTCTCCTTGAACGATCTCACTTTCCTGTGCGACATCGGTCACAAGTGTGGGCGGGTAGAAAAAACCGGGCCCGTCGAGCGGGACGCCGCCGTGCAGCACCCGCCCGCCCGAGCGGGCGACGAACCCGTGCACCCGCTCCCGATGGGCGGCCGAGATCAACGGGCCGATGTCGGTCGCCGGGTCCCAGGGGTCACCGACGGAAATTTCAGCAAGTGTTGCCCGAAGCGCCTCGACCGCGTCACCGTAGATCTCCTTGGCGACGTAGACGCGGGTCGCGGCCGTGCAGTCCTGCCCGGTGTTGTACGTCGCCCCCATCGCCACGCCGCGAGCCATCTCCGCCACGTCGGCGTCCTCGAAGACCAGTGCCGGCGCCTTGCCGCCGAGCTCCAGGTGCACCCGCTTGAGCGTGGCCGCGGCGCCGGACATCACGGCCCGGCCGGTCTCCGTGGAGCCCGTGACGCTGACCATGTCCACGCCCGGGTCGGTGACCAGCGCCTGGCCGGCCTCGGCGTCGCCGGTGACCGCCTGGACCAGACCTTCGGGCGCGCCCGCCTTGGCGAACAGCTCGGCGAGGCGCAACGTCGTCCGCGGCGTCTGCGGGGCCGGCTTGATCACCACCGCGTTGCCCGCGGCCACCGCCGGACCGACCTTCCAGACCGCCATGACGAACGGGAAATTCCACGGCGCGATCGACCCCACCACCCCGACGGGACGGCGCAGCATGACCGAGGTGTAGCCGGGGCTGAACACCCCGGCGCCCGAGCCGTCGAGCGAGCGGGCGGCGCCGGCGAAGAAGCGCAGGTTGTCCACGGCAAACGGTAGTTCGCCGTCCCTGAACACCGCCGCCGGCTTGCCGGTCTCCTCGACCTCGAGCCTGGTCAGCTCCTCGGCGTCGGCCTCCACGAGGTCGGCCAGCCGTAGCAGCAGCCGCGCGCGCTCGGCGGGCGTGGCCTGCGACCACTCCTCGTACGCGGCACGCGCGGCCCGTACGGCCGACGCCACGCTCTCCACCGGCGTGTCCGGAATTTCGGCACACGGGAGCCCAGTGGCGGGGTTGATCAATTCACGCATGGAAGGTCAAATCCTTACTGGCCGAGCTGCTCGATCAGGTCGGCGGCCTTGCGCAGGCCGTCGCGACGCCGGATCTCCTCGCCCGCGGCGGCGAGCCGCACCCGCAGCTCGGTGTCGCCGAGCAGCCGCGCGATCGCCCCGGTCAGTTCCTCGTCGGTGAAGGCGTAGGTCGAAAGCCTGACACCATAGCCCAATTCATCGACCCGCTGGGCGTTGTCGTACTGGTCCCAGAAGAGCGGCAGCAGGATCATCGGCTTGCCGAAGTGCAGCGCCTCGGTGGTCGTGTTGTTGCCGCCGTGGGTGATGACCAGGTCGCACTGCGGGATGATCTTGGTCTGCGGGAGGAACTCCGCGCCCCACATGTTGTCGGCCAGCTTGATCTCCTCGTGCAGCGGGCCCTTGGAGACGATGTACTGGTGCGAGGTGGTGGCCAGCACGTCGACCACCCGCTGCATGAGCTCCACGTCGGAGGAGCCGAGCGAGCCGAGCGAGAAGTAGATCAGCGAGCCCTCGTTACGCTCGAAGGGCAGCGTGAACTCCTCGTCCGTCTCACGGACCGAGGAGTCGAGCCGGTGCCAGGCCGGGCCGAGCGGGCGGGCGTCGGTGTAGTCGAGGATCTCCGGATAGACGTAGAGGTTCAGGTCGCCCTGGTGGATGAAGTCGAGGTCGGGCAGCGGCTCGGTGCCCTGCTCGACGCACCACTCGTTGAAGGCGCTCCACAGCTCGCGGTGCGTGCGGTCGTACTCGGCGCGGAAGGCGTCCCACTCGGCGCGGTCGTCCGCGGGCAGGCCGGAGAAGACCGGCGCGATGTCCTCCCCGCGCACCTCCAGCGGGTTGCAGGAGACGATGCGGACGAACTTCTTGCCCGCCGTGAGCAGCGCCGGGAACGTGATCACGTTGTCCTCGACGATGATGTCCGGGTTCACCCGCTCGATGATGGCCTTGAGCTGCGGCTCGCAGTATTTCACGCCGTCGATCAGCTCGGCCCAGATGGGCGCGGTGACGGTCTCGAGCTGCTCCTTCGTGCTCTTGCGGTATTCGGGCGCGGTCTCGCGGATGAAGTCCTTCCAGAACTGCCCCGGGTCCTGCTCCTCGGCGTTCTCGGGCGGCGGCGCGAGGTCGACCAGGTCTTCCTCGAAGCCGAGCGCCTCCAGCTTGCCCTTCCACGACGCCTCCGCGGCGAAGACGACGCGGTGGCCGCGGCGGCGCAGGATGTCGCCGATGCCGATGGAGTTGTTGGTCGGGCCGTACGCGCTTTCCGGCATGAACAGGATCGTGAGAGACATCGACACTCCGGGGGATCTTCAGCGAGTTGAAGGAGAATTCAAAAACGTATCTAGCGTGAAGGTCAAGTTAAGGGCACTATGGTCACGGCTAACTGAACGGTAACCGAAGACGTGAAGGTGGTGGGGGTGGCCAAGCGCAAGAGCCGGAGCGACCGCCGTCTCGACTTGATCGAGGCCGCGCGCAAGGCCATCGTCCGCCACGGCATCGATGGTGTACAGCTCTCGCACGTCGCCGAGGAGGCCGGGCTGACCTCCGGAGCCGTCCTCTACCACTACCCCAACCTCAGTGACCTGCTGGTCGAGGCGCAGCACGCGGGGATGGAACGCTTCTACGAGCAGCGGATGCGCCGGCTGGCCGACTTCACCGACCCGGCCGAGAAGCTGGTCGTCACGATCAGGTCCGGGTTGCCGACCGGACCGCTCGACCCGGACGTGCGCCTGCTCAACGAGCTGGGCGGGGCCGCGGGCCGCAACTGGGTCTACGGCGTCCTGCTCTCCTCGCTCTACGACCGCCAGGTGTCGATGTACCAGGCGATCCTGGACACGGGGGCCGCGCTCGGCGTGTTCCGGCTGAGCTCGGACTCCCTGACGATCGCGCGCAACCTGGTGGCCCTGGAGGACGCGTACGGTTACCGCATCACGGCGAGGCACCCGGTGATCGGACCGGATGAGGCGGCGGAGCTGATCCTGTCGTACGCCCGTGCGGCCACGGGCAACGACCTGGCACTCTGATCGGTTCATTGATCCACCGCCACGATCACGGCGTCCTGGGCGTTCCAGCGCACCTTGACCTTGGCGCCCGTCTGCACCGAGCTCGCCCCCTGCACGGCCACCAGCACCGGCTTGGGATGCCCCGGCACGTCCACGGAGATGTGCGACACGCCGCCGTAGAAGCTGACGTCCAGGACGCTGCCCGCCAGGCCCCTGACCGCGCTCTCGTCGGCGAGCTCGACCTTTTCCGGGCGTACCGCCAGCAGAGCCGGTGAGCCGGCTGTGAGCTCCGTGAGCGGCGCACCGGGCAACATGCCGAACGCGTCGCTCTTGAGCGCGTCCATGCCGCTCGCGGCGCCGCGGAAGAGGTTGTTGGCGCCGACGAAGTCCGCCACGAACGGCGAGCGCGGCCGCTCGTAGAGCGCGACCGGCTCGTCCACCTGGCGCACCTTGCCGCTGTCGAAGACCGCGATGCGGTCGGCCAGCGACATGGCCTCCTCCTGGTCGTGGGTGACGACCACGAACGTGATGCCGACCTCGTGCTGCAGCCGCTTGAGCTCCAGTTGCATGTCCGCGCGGACCTTCTTGTCCAGGGCCGACAGGGGCTCGTCGAGCAGCAGCAGGCGGGGCCGCTTGACGATGGAGCGGGCCAGCGCCACCCGCTGCCGCTGCCCGCCGGACAGCTGAGCGGGCTTGCGGTTCGCGTGCTGGGAAAGGCCGACCGTCTCCAGCACCTCGCCGACACGCTGCTTGATCTCCTGGCGGGGCAGCCGCTCGCGCTCCAGTCCGTACGCCACGTTCTTGGCGACGGTCATGTGCGGAAACAGCGCATACGACTGGAACATGAGGCTGATCGGCCGCCGGTTGGGCGCCTTGGACAGCAGGTCGTCCCCGTCGAGCGTCACCTTGCCCGCGTCCGGCGTCTCGAACCCGGCGACGATGCGCAGCAGGGTCGTCTTGCCGCACCCGGAGGGCCCCAGGAGGGCGAAGAACTCGCCCTGCTCGATCTGGAGCGAGACGTCGTCGAGCGCGGTGACGTTCCCGAACGCGCGGCTGACGCCGTCAATCTTGAGCACGTGACTTCTCCCCGATCTTGGTCATCCGCTGCCCGGCGATCACCGCCGTGAAGCTCACCAGGAGCAGGATCGCGGCCAGCGCGTTGATCTTCGGGGTCACCCCGAAACGAAGCATGGAGTAGATGACGATCGGCAGCGTCGGCTCGGCGTTCCCGATCGTGAAGAAGGCGATCACGAACTCGTCCAGCGACAACGTGAACGCCAGCAGCGCGCCCGCGACAATGCCGGGCGCCAGCTGCGGCAGCGTGATCCGCATGAACGTGACCACCGGCCCGGCCCCCAGGTCGCGCGAGGCCTCCTCCAGCGAGGCGTCGGCGCCCGCGAGCCTGGTCCGCACCACTGCCGCCACGAACGCCATGGAGAAGAGCGCGTGCGCGAGCGTCACCGAATACAGGCCCAGCGTGAGCTGGATCATCCCGTAGAAGACCAGCAGCCCGATCGCCAGCACGAGGTCGGGCAGCACGGCCGGCATCAGCGCGATCGCGTCGAGGGTCTTGGACCTGGTGTATCTGGCCAGCCCGACGGCCAGCAGCGTACCCAGCACCGTGGCGATCGCGGTCGAGCCGGTGGCCACGATCAACGTGTTGACCAGGCCGGTCGCGATCCGATCGTCGGCGGCCAGCTCGCCGTACCACTTGAGGCTGAACCCCTCGTAGGTGTACGCCGACCTGCCCGCGTTGAACGACATGACCACCAGCACGGCGATCGGCAGGTAGAGGAAGACGTACGTGGCCCAGAACGGGACGTACAGGAGCTTTGACCTACGCACGGCGGGCCGCCCATGCCTGCGCGATCAGCAGCACGATCAGCACCGCGATGAGCGCCAGCGCCAGCGTCGAGCCGAACGGCCAGTCGCGCGCCTTCAGGAACTGGTCGCGGATGAGGTTGCCCACCATGATCGACTTGTTGCCGCCCAGAATCTCGGGGATGACGAAGTTGCCGAAGCTGGGCACGAACACGAACAGGCACCCGGTCAGCACGCCCGGCACCGTGAGCGGCAGCGTGACCTTCCTGAAGGTGGTGAACCCGGAAGCCCCGAGGTTCGCCGACGCCTCCCGCAGTTGCGGGTCGAGCCGCTCGATCGCCGAGTACAGCGGGAGCACCATCAGCGGCAGGTAGGAGTAGAGCAGCCCGGTGACGATCGCGCCCTGGTTGTAGAGCAGCTCGTACGGCCCCAGCCCGAGTGCCTTCAGCCCGCTGTTGACCAACCCGGGGCCACTGAGCAGCATGATCCAGGCGTAGACCCGGATGATGAAGTTCGTCCAGAACGGCAGCACGATGGCGACCAGCGCGATCGTCTTCCACTTGGGCGGCAGCTGGGCGATCACGTACGCCGTCGGATAGCCGATGAGCAACGCGATCAGCGTCGTCAGGCCGGCGATCTTCAGCGAGTTGCCGACCACGCCCAGGTAGAGCGGGTCGATCAGGCGGGTGAAGTTCTCGATCGTGAACTCGTACACGACGCCGCCGAAGCGCCCGCGCTGGAACACCGTGTAGCTCAGCACCAGCGCCAGCGGCGCCAGCAGCAACACCACCAGGTAGGTCAGCCCGGGCGAAAGGAAAACGAACGCGCCCAGCCGGCGGCCCCTGGAGCGGGGCGCCGGCCGGGCCTTTGCCTCTGACTTCACCGCAATTACGACTGCGCCGTGACTTCGGTCGACAGGCGGGTGTACTTGGTCGACGCCTGCCCCAGGTCGATGATCGCCTCACCGTTGAGCAGCTCGGCGGGCTTGATGCCGAGCAGCGAGCCCTCGGGGACCTGCACCTTGTCCATGGCGGCCTTGTTGGGGACCTTGTAGTTGATGTTCGCGGCGGCCCAGCTGTGGATCTCGGGGTCGAGGATGTAGTTGATCAGGGCGTGCGCCGCCTCCTTGTTCTTGGAGGTCTTCATGATCACCATCGTGTCCACCCAGAGGTCGCTGCCCTCCTTCGGCACCACGAACTTGATGTTCTTCTCGGAGGTCGGGCACCAACCGTCCCACGCCTCGACCATGACGGCCTCGCCGGACTTCAGCTTGTCGCCGAACGTGGTGTCGTCGTAGCCGAGCAGGTGCGGCTTGGCCGAGAGCAGCAGCTCCTTGGCCTTGGCGATCTCGTCGTCCTTGTCGGTGTTGACCGAATAGCCGAGCGACTTGAGCGCGGGCAGGGCCAGCCAGCGCTCGGTGGTCATCATCGTGACCTTCTTGTCGGCCCAGGCGGGCGGCTTGAGAAGATCGTTCCAGCTCGTCACCGGGGTCTTCGCCAGGTCGGTGCGGTAGCAGATGCCCGTCGTGCCCCAGGTGTAGGGCACGGAGTACTTGTTGCCCTTGTCGTAGGAGAGCTGGGTGGCCTCCGGGTAGAGGTTGGCCAGGTTGGGGATCAGCTCGGCGTGGATGGGCTCGAGCAGGCCCTGCTCGTTGAGCGCCTGGGCGTACTGGCCGGACACGAACGCCACGTCGACGCCGCTGTCACCGGGGGCGGTGAGCTTGGTCATCGCCTCCTCGTTCGTGGCATGCAGGCCGATCTTCATGTCCTTGACCTTGAGCTTCTCCTTGACCTTCTCGGGAAGCTCCTTGGGCGTGTAGCCGTCCCAGACCGTCACCTGGAGCGTCTGCTGCGACAGATCCGCGTTGGGCTTGAGCTGGTCGGCCGTCGCCGCGGTCGTGCCTTGTGGGCTGGTCGACGACTCACCGCCGCACGCCGCGACGGCGAGCGCGAGGCCGGCCGCCGCGACGGCGGCCGGAAGACGACGGGTGAACCGGATTCGGGACACGGCCGCTACTCCTTCTGAATGTGCGATGTACGAGGGGTCGCGCGACCTTACCGGACACAGCAGACCAGAGCAGGAGTGTTGCAGCAGAAATCAACATGAGCAAGACTTTTCCCCACATTGCTACCAGGAAGTTTGCTCTTCGTGTTGAATTGGTATTCAATTCGCCAGAGATTGATCTCTCTCGGTGAGAAACCCCTTACCGCCCGAGACCGCGGGTTCACCGCGGCTGTTTTGGCGGTGTTGGAGGGTGAGGCGCCGCCGCCGTTCGCCGTGCGCCGCTTCCTTCCGTTGCCCACCCTCTCGTACGAGCGCGGAGATCTCCACACTGGGGTCCCAGCAGAGCGTGACTTCGGCGCTCACGTGGACCAGACGAACTACTCGGTCGTGGTGGAGGAGAAGGTCGTCGTCAAGTGGCTGACCCCGCCGGTGCCGCTGCCCCATCCCACCCCTGAGATCTTCGCCCACCTCGTTGAGGCGGGCTTCAACGACACCGCTCCGCCCTACGCGGCTCTGACCGGGCCGGTGGACGGGCGCGAGTGCCTCCTGGCCCTGGTCACCGGCTATCTCCCCGAGGCGAGGGACGGTTGGGAATGGTGCGTGGACGAAGCCGAGGCAGGCAGGACCGTCTTCGCCGCCGACCTCGGCCGGCTCGCCGCCGATCTCCACCTCGCCCTCGCCACCCTGCCGCACGCCCCCACCTCGCCGCACCGGCCCACCGCCGGTGCGGCTGCCGACCCCAGCGCCGGTGCGGCGACCGGCCGGACGGCGGCCAGGGCGGAGGCGGCGTTGGACGAGGCGCTGGACGTCACGGACGGCGAGGACGGGCGCTGGCTGGCCACGCGCGCCGGGCACCTCAGACGCGAGCTGGCCCGCCTGCACCGGCCCATCACCACCCCACGCATCAGGATCCACGGCGACCTCCACGTGGGCCAGATACTCAAATGGCGAGACGGCTACGCGGTCATCGACTTCGACGGCAACCCCACCGTCACGGACGCGGACCCGCATCAACCCGCCGCCAGGGACGTGGCCCAGCTGACGACGAGCCTGGAGCACGTGGCCCAGGTGGCGATCAAGAGACGCGGCCTGCCACCCGAAGAAGCAGCGTCGTGGGCGGCCAAGGCCCGCGCGATCATGCTGACCGCCTACAAGGCCCGCCTGGCCGCGCGGAACCGCCCGGACCTCCTGGACGAGACCCTGATCCGCCCGTTCGAGGTGGAGCAGGAGTGCCGCGAGCTGATCTACGCCGCCCGTCACCTCCCCCGCTGGCGCTACGCCCCCATGGGCGTCCTCCACACCTGGTACCCCGAGGAGAACATCTCGTGAATTCTGAGCTCTACCTTTCCGACCTGGAGTCCAAGCCGGAGTCCCTCACGGCCCTGGCTGACGTCCTGACCAGGGAAGACCCCTTCGAGAAGCTCCCGCGGAGCACCACAAGGGTGCTGTTCCTCGGCATGGGCAGCTCCCGCTACGCCGCCGGTGTTGCGGCCCTGCGCCTGCGCGCCGCCGGCGTCGACGCGTATGCCGACTACGCCTCGGCGGCGGCCACGTACCCGCCGTCGAAGGACACGCTGGTGATCCCGATCTCGGCGACCGGCGGCAGTAGGGAGACCCTGGAGGCGACCGAACGCTACGCGCAGGGACCGGCGTTCGTGGCGGCCCTCACGAACGCGCCCGGTTCGCCCCTGGCCGGGCGAGCCGACCTGGTGATCCCGATGCACGCGGGCGAGGAGCGCGGCGGCGTGGCCTGCCGCACGTTCCAGCACACCCTGGCGCTCCTGCTGGCCCTGGAGGCGAGACTGACGGGAGCGGCCCGCGACGTGCCCACCCTGATCAAGAAGAGCGCGGAGGCCACGGCGGACCTCTTGGATCGCCGCGACGAGTGGCTGCCCCTGGCCATGGAGCTGCTGGACGGCCCCCACGGCGTCTACACGATCGCCCCGGCCGAGCGCCTGTCGTCGGCCGAGCAGTCGGCGCTGATGTTCAGGGAGGGCCCGCGCCGTCCGGCCGACGCCAGTGAGACGGGCGACTGGGCGCACGTGGACGTGTACCTGACCAAGACCCTCGACTACCGCGCCCTGCTCTTCCCTGGCTCCCGCTACGACGCCCAGGCCATGGACTGGGTACGGGAGCGCGGGTCCACCGTGATCACCGTGGGCGCCGACGTGCCGGACGCCGCGGCGGCCGTCCGTTACGCGCACGATGACGACCCGGACGTGGCGCTGCTGACCGAGACGCTGGTGGCCGAGCTGGTGGCCGCTTACTGGTGGAACGCTCAGTGAGCCCGCACGGCGACCGCGTGCTCCACGAGCGTGATGAGCGTGCGTTTGACCGCCTGCCGGTCCCTGGCGTCCGTCCGGACGATCGGCACATGGGCTGAGAGCGTCAGCGCCTCCCGCACCTCGCTCTCGATGTGCGGGAACTCGCCGTTCCAGCCGTTGAGCCCGACCACGAACGGCATCCCCGACTCCTCGAAGTAGTCGACGGCGGGGAAGCTGTCGGCCAGCCGCATGGAGTCCACGAGCACCACGGCTCCGATGGCCCCGCGGACGAGATCGTCCCACATGAACCAGAACCGGTGCTGTCCAGGCGTGCCGAACAGGTAGAGGATCAGGTCGCTGTCGAGCGTGAGCCGGCCGAAGTCCATGGCCACGGTGGTGGTGGTCTTGCCGGGCGTGTGCTCGAGGTCGTCGATGCCCTCGGAGGCCTCGGTCATCACCGCTTCGGTGGTCAACGGCATGATCTCGGAGACCGCGCCCACGAATGTGGTCTTCCCCACACCGAACCCGCCCGCCACGACGATCTTCGTGGAGGTGAGCCGGCTAGAGCCTGCGAAGTCCACTTAAAACCCTTTCGAGCAGGCCCCTGTCCGGCAGTCCTGCATCCAACTGCGGCTGGTACACCTTGACCAGCCCGTCCGCCTCCATGTCGGCGACCAGCACCCGCGCGACGCCGAGCGGGACGCTCAGCAGCGCGGAGATCTCCGCCACGGACCTGACCTGACGGCACAGCTCGCTGATCGCACGGTATTCGCGGGCGTAGGTCGGGCCGAGCTGCGCCGAGGTGGCCGACGATACCAGTGCCTCCATGGCGAGGTCGCTGCGCGGAGCGGTCCTGCCGCCCGTGACGGCGTACATCCGGACCAGCGAGCTGCGCTCGGCCTCCGGCTCCCCGTTATGCCACGATGCCACGTCTGCTCCTCACTGCGTTCATCTGGCCTCGCCCCGCGAGACGGTCCTGTGATGGATGTCCTCGCTTCGCTGCGGATCCCTCACCGGCGACCGCTGGACAACTCCGCCCGCACGGCCGGCGTCAGCACCTGTCCCGCGCGCTCGACCAGGATCGTCATCTGGTACGCCACCAGCCCCATGTCGCAGTCGGGCGCGGCCAGCACCGCCAAGGAAGATCCGTCGCTGATCGACATCACCAGCAGCAACCCGCGGTCCATCTCGACGAGGGTCTGGGTGACGCTTCCGGCTTCGAAGACCCTCGCGGAGCCCTGGGTGAGGCTGACGAGCCCGGCGGCGATGGCGGCCAGTTGGTCGGCGCGGTCCTTGGGGAAGTCTCGGGAGAACGCCATGGGCAGCCCGTCAGCAGAGACGACCACGGCGTGCGCGACGCCGGGGACCTCGTCGACGAAGCTGCTGACCAGCCAGTTCATGTCCCTGGCGGCTTGGCTCAGCTCCTTCATGAGTCCTCCTCGAGCTCTGAGCGACCCTTGCGCACACCCTGCTGGTAGCTGGCCAGCCTGTTGCGCAGGCGATCAGGAGACAGCGGAGGAGCGGAAGCGGGGGGCGGCTTCGGGTTTGCGGTGCCCGGTACCAGATTCGCTCTCGGCGTCCGCTTCGGCAAGCCAGAGTTCGTAGTCCCGCCCTGAGCGGGCTCCTCGGCCGCACCGGCCGCCTGCCAGCCCTGGTCGGCGGGCGACGACCAGGCGGGGTCCCGGCGGTCGGCGGTGGGCGCCGACTTGGTGAACCAGCTGCTGTCCTCCACGGACGCGAAGATCGGCAGGAACTCGTCCTTGGAAGACGCCGGCGTGGCGAACGAGGGATACGTCGCGGGCGGCGTGGTCACGTCCGGCGGCGGCTCCACGGTGGCCGAGCCGGAGCTCGTGTGCGGCGAGCTGAACCACGACGACGGCTCCGGCGCGGCCGGCGCGACGTCGAACGACGGGTGTCCGGGCCCGTAGGGCGGCGTGGCCGGCTGCCCCTGCCGCGGCACCTCCACGTCCCGCTGGAACCCTGAGCCGAACGGCTCCGACCCGAACGACGGGGAGCCGAACGGCTCGGACGCGAAGGACTGGGAACCGAACGGCTCCGACGCGAAGGACTGGGAACCGAACGGCTCCGACGCGAAGGACTGGGAACCGAACGGCTCCGACGCGAACGCCTCTGAGGCGAACGGCTGCTGCTCCGACCCGAACGGCTCCGACCCGAACGACGGGGAGCCGAACGACGACTGGGACCCGAACGGCTGCCGGGCCGGCGGCTGCATGCTGTGCGGCTGGGCGGCGGGCGACTGAGCGGCGGACGGCTGCATGGCGGGCATCGTGCCGGGCACGTCGGTGAGCAGCATCGGCGGGATGAGCACCATGGCCGTCAACCCGCCGATGTCCTGGCGGCGCAGCTGGACCCGGATGTTGTGCCGCAGCGCCAACCGGCCGACCACGAACAACCCCATGCGGCGCGACACCGACACATCCACCACCGGCGGGTTGGCCAGCCGCCAGTTCGCCTCGCCCAGCTCCTCCTGGCTCATGCCGATGCCGTTGTCGGTGACCGACAACATCAGCGAGCCGCCGTCGATGCGGCTGCTGGAGATGATGACCTTGGTGTCCCGCGAGGAGAACGAGACCGCGTTCTCGATGAGCTCCGCCAGGAGGTGCACCGCGTCGGTGACGGCCTGCCCGGCGATCGCGACGTCCGACTGCACCTGGATGCTGACCCGGTCGTAGCTCTCGACCTCGCCGAGCGCGGCACGCACGATGTCCATCAGCTCGACAGGCTCGCTCCACTTTCGCGCGGCCTCCTGCCCGGCCAGGACCAGCAGGTTCTCGCTGTTGCGGCGCATGCGGGTAGCCAGGTGGTCGAGCTTGAACAGGTCGCCGAGCCGGGCGTCGTCACGCTCGCCCCGCTCCAGCTTCTCGATCAGCGTCAGCTGCCGCTCGACCAGCGTCTGGCTGCGCCGCGACAGGTTGACGAACATGGCGTTGACATTGGCGCGCAGCCGCGCCTCGTCGCCGGCCAGCCGCACGGCCTCGCGGTGCACCTCGTCGAAGGCGCGGGCGAGCTCGCCGACCTCGTCCTTGGAGAAGATCCCGATGGGCGGCACCTCGACGTCGACCGCGCCGTCGCGGGACTCGCGCACGTGCTGGACGAAGGCGGGCAGCCGCTTGCCGGCGATCTCCAGGGCCTCGCCGCGCAGCCGGCGCAGCGGCCGCACGAGCGACCTGGCCACCCCGGTGGTGATCAGCAACACGGCCACCATCAGCGCGAGCACGGCGCCCGCAGTCACGAACGCGCGCTGCCGCTCGTCCGCGCTGAGCGCCTCGCTGCGGGCCACGATGCCCTGGGCCTGGCGGTCCTCGACCTTCCGCATGGAGTCGACGACGACGTTGGACGCCTCGTACCACTCCTTGGCGTCGTCGCGCTTGCCCAGATCGAGCCCGCGGAGCGGGAGCCCGTTCGTGGCCCTGATCAGCACCAGCTCGCGCAGGAACAACATGCGCTCGGCGGTGTTGCCGTTGACGGTCTCGTCGAAGAAGCGGCGCTCCTCGGCGGTGGCCTCAGCGGCGAAGCCCTTGCGCTCGTTGGTCTCCTTGGACTGCTCGCCGAGGAAGCGCTTGAGCTGGTCCTGATCGAACGCGCCCTCCACCAGCACGACCGTGACCAGCGCCTGCTGGTAGGAGACGCTCTCCTTGGCCCGGGCCAGCGCGTCGAGCATGCGGGTCTGGCGGAACAGCTCGTCGTCGGCGCTGCCCTTGATCAGCTCGTTGTGCACGGACAGCAGGTCGTTGATCACCGTCGTGTAGAGCTCGACGGCGGGTCCGGGCAGCAGGTTGGCGTCCAGCGCCTGCTTGCGCAGGGCCGTCAGGTCGTCGAGGCGATTGAGCAGCTGCTCGAGCTGGTCCTCGGTACGGCCAGTGACCTCGCTCGTCAGCCGCCTGGCGATGCCCCGCACGTCCGTGGCCGCCGAGTCCACCTCGGTCATCTGGGCCCGCACGTCGGCCAGCCCGTCGGCGGGCCGGTTGCGCGCGATGTACCAGGCGGTCCTGGCGCGTTCGCCGGAGACGGCGTGGGTGAGGGCGCCCAGTTCCTGCGACAGCTGCGCGAACTGGTTCGTCCGTGCGAAGTCACCGGCCGCGGCTGTCGAGGCGAGCACCTGGATGCCGCCCAGTAGCACGGCTGCGGCCGTCGGAATCAGGATCAGGGCGACGAGCCGTGCGCGGACACGCCAATTTCGCAGGCGCCAGTTACCCTCGCTGGCTTGCCTCTGGCCCAGCTCTGTACTCACCGAACGCACCTCGCCCGGGATCGGCATATTTGTTGGGGTGCTGTGTCCCATGAGGAAATCAGCAAGTGCCGGTAATTGGAACACATCACACGCAGGGGAGGCTACCCGAACATAACTTGGCAAAATTGAAGTTCTGTGACTGAAGGGACAAACCTGGAACTCCATCTACAGGCCCGAGAAGTGAGAAATAAACCAATAACTCACCTCATGTCAACATATGGGTGATTTGAACGTTTCAACCCGCATAACACGCCGGAGGCACCCCGGTCTCCGGACGGTCACAACATTGAGATTGACGTTATTCACCACATATGTTGAGCCCCGGCAAACGAGGAGGCGAGTGTGGGGGATTCTCCCGACAGCGCGGCAATCACTGTTGAGGGCCTTTGGAAGATCTTCGGGGCCAGGGCGCAAAAGGTGCTGGACAGCGAGGACCGGCGTCTCGAGCCTGCCGCGCTACGCGAGAAGACCGGCTGCACCGCCGCCGTCAGGGACGTGAGCTTCGAGGTGCGTCCCGGCGAGGTCTTCGTGGTCATGGGCCTGTCAGGCAGTGGCAAGTCCACCCTCGTACGCTGCCTCACCCGGCTCATCGAGCCCAGCGCGGGCGAGATCAGGATCGGCGGCGAGGACATCGGCCGCGCCTCCCCCGCCCGGCTCCGCGAGATCCGCCGCCACCAGGTCAGCATGGTCTTCCAGCACTTCGGCCTGCTGCCGCACCGCAAGGTGATCGACAACGTGGCGTACGGCCTGGAGATCCAGGGCACGCCCAAGGCGGCCAGGCACGCGCGGGCCGGCGAGATCCTGACGCTCGTCGGCCTCGACGGGTACGCCGACGCCTACCCGGACCAGCTCTCCGGCGGCATGCAGCAGCGCGTCGGCCTGGCCAGGGCCCTGGCGGTCGACCCGCAGGTGATGTTGTTCGACGAGCCGTTCAGCGCGCTCGACCCGCTGATCAGGCGGGACATGCAGGCCGAGGTGATCCGCCTGCACCGCGAGGTCGGCAAGACGATGGTGTTCATCACCCACGACCTGTCCGAGGCGCTCAAGCTGGGCGAGCGGATCGCGATCATGCGGGCCGGCTCGATCGTGCAGCTCGGCACCGCGGAGGAGCTGGTGGGCGCGCCCGCCGACGACTACGTATCCGACTTCGTCCGCGACGTGCCCAGGAGCCACGTGCTGACGTTGCGCTGGATCTGCCGCGACCCCGAGCCCGGCGAGCCGTTGGACGGGCCGGAGCTGCCGGTCACCACGGTCATCAAGGACGCGATCGGCCTGGCCTCCGCCTCGGGCCGCCCGATCAAGGTGGTGGACGGCGACGGCCTGGTGGGGGTCGTGGACCGCGTGGACTTGCTGACCTTCCTCTCGGGGCAGGACGTCCCGGTCACGGCGGGCGCATGAGCACGACCACCGCTGTCAGCGCGCCGTCCAGGGTGAAGCTGCCCCGATGGGCCGCGCCGGCCGGGGCCGCCGTCCTGTTCGCGGCGGCGTACCTGGTCTTCCGCGGCACGGGGACGCTGCCGCACGACCAGGAGGCGCCGCAGTTCCTGGCCATCACCGAGCTGCGCGAGTGGATCGACGACCACCGCAACGACAATCCGCTCTTCCTGTACTTCCTCAACTACATCAGGCTCTTCGTCGGCGGGCTCTACGACCTGTTCCAGACCACTCTGTACGCCCTCGGCTGGCCCGGCATCACCGGCGTCATGGGCGCGCTGGCCTGGCTGGCCGGCGGCTGGCGCATTGCCTTGCTCGCGGTCGCGGGGGTGAGCGCGTTCGGCTTCCTCGGCCTTTGGGAGTCGAGCGTGGACACGCTGGCCCTGGTGGCGGCCGCGGTCCTGATGTCGCTGGCGATCGGGATCCCGATCGGTGTCTGGGCCGGGCTGTCGGACCGGGGGCGGCGGGCGATCACGCCGGTGCTGGACGTCATGCAGATCATGCCGACGTTCGCGTACCTGGCGCCGCTGGCGTTGTTCTTCCACATCGGCGCGCCGGCCGGCGCCATCGCGACGATGATCTACGCGATCCCGCCGGCGATCCGCATCACCGCGCTGGCCGTCTCGGAGGTCTCCCCCACCGCCGTCGAGGCGTCCGCGTCGCTGGGCGCCACCCGCCGGCAGACGCTCTTCAAGGTCTACCTGCCGCTGGCCAGGTCCACGATGGCGCTGGCGATCAACCAGACGATCATGATGGCCCTGTCCATGGTCGTCATCGCGAACCTGATCTCCGCCCCCGGCCTGGGCGGCGACATCATCCGCGGCCTGTCACGGGCGCAGGTCGGCATCATGCTCCCGGCCGGCGTAGCCATCGTGATCATGGCGGTGGTGCTCGACCGGATGATGACGGCGGTCTCCCGGCGCGGTCCGCATGCCACCCTCGGCAGGGTCGATCTCATCGCGGCCGGCGTGCTGGGCGTCGGGGGGCTCGCGCTCATCCCCGTGCTCCCGCGAATGTGGCCGGAGAGCTGGACGCTCAACGTGGTCGCCGAGGTCAACGACGCCGTCCTCTGGGCCGAGACCACGTGGTATCCCGTCACGACGTTCATCAAGGACCTCACCACCGAGGGCCTGCTCAACCCGCTGGAAAGGCTGCTCACCTCGGCCCCGTGGTGGCTGGTCGCGCTCGCCGTGCTGGCCGTCGCCTGGCGGGTCAGCGGCGTGCGGCGGGCGCTGACCGCGCTCGGCTGCCTGCTGGCGATCGCGTTGCTCGGCACGTGGGAGCACGCCATGCAGACGATGACCACGGTCGCCGTGGCGGTGCTGCTCACCCTCCTCATCGGCCTGCTGCTCGGGGTGGCCGCGGCCCGCTCGCCACGCTACTCGGCCGTGCAGCGGCCCCTGCTCGACGCCGCGCAGACCATGCCGGCCTTCGTCTACCTGCTGCCGGCCTTGGCGTTGTTCGAGACCACCAGGTTCACCGCGATCTTCGCCTCGATCATCTACGCGGTGCCGCCGGTGGTGCGCCTGGTCGAGGACGGCATCAAGGCCGTGCCGGCCACGGTCGTCGAGGCGGCGACCTCGGCCGGCTCGACGCCCGGCCAACTGCTGTGGAAGGTGCAGCTGCCGATGGCCAGGCAGGCCATCCTGCTCGCCGCCAACCAGGGCATCGTGATGACGCTGGCCATGGTCGTCGTCGGCGGCCTGGTGGGCGCCGGGGCGCTCGGCTACGACGTGGTCCTCGGCTTCTCTCAGCGGACCGACTTCGGACTCGGATTCGTGGCCGGCATCGCGACGGTGCTGCTCGGAGTCATGCTCGACCGCATCACGCAGGGCGCCGACAGGCGCCCTTCCCCCCGAAAGAGGAAGCTCACATGAAGATACGGCTGCTCGCAGGCCTCCTCGTCCTTGGACTCGCCGCCACCGCCTGTGGTGGGGCCACGGTCGAGAGCTCTCCCAGCTCCACCGCCGCGCCGCAGGGCGGCGCCAGCAGTGCCGCGGGGACCGTCAAGATCGCGATCAACCCGTGGATCGGGTACGAGGCCAGCGCGAACGTGGTCGCGTACCTGCTGAAGAACGAGCTCGGCTACAACGTCGAGCTGCCCGAGATCAAGGAGCAGCTGGCCTGGGAAGGCTTCGGGACCGGCGACGTCGACGTCATCATCGAGAACTGGGGCCACCCGGACCTGAAGAAACAGTTCATCGAGGAGAAGAAGGTCGCGGTCGAGGCGGGCTCCACCGGCAACAAGGGCGTCATCGGCTGGTACATCCCGAAATGGATGGCCGAAAAGTACCCCGACATCACCGACTACAAGAACCTCAACAAGTACGCCGAGCTGTTCAAGACCTCCGAGTCCGGTGACAAGGGCCAGCTGCTGTTCGGCGACCCGTCCTACGTCAGCAACGAGGAAGCCCTGATCAAGAACCTCAAGCTGAACTACAAGGTCGTGGTCGGCGGCAGCGAGGCGGCCCTGATCAAGGGCGCCCAGCAGGCGCAGACGCAGCAGAAGCCGCTGCTGTTCTACTTCTGGGACCCGCACTGGCTGTTCAGCAAGACCGACCTGGTCCGGGTCAACCTGCCCGCCTACACCGAGGGTTGCGACGCCGACCCCAAGAAGGTCGCCTGCGACTACCCGGAGATGGACCTCGACAAGATCGTGAGCAAGAAGTTCGCCGACACCGGCGGCAAGGCCTACGACCTCGTCAAGAACTTCAGCTGGACCAACGAGGACCAGAACGCCGTCGCCGACGACATGACCAACAACGGCATGACCGGCGAGCAGGCCGCCAAGAAGTGGGTGGAAGCCAACACCGCCAAGTGGCAGGCCTGGATCCCCAAGTGACCCCCTCGTGCGATCTCAGAGGTCGGCATGAGATCGCCCTGTCACGCCGCGGCCCCCACGGGGGCCGCGGCCGTGGAGACTTCCCATGCGCTTGAAGACGTTCGTCGGGCCGCTGGTCGCGGCCCTGCTCCTGACCGCCTGCACCGGCGAGGAGCCTGAAACCTCCGCCGGGTCCAAGGGGACCGTCAACCTCGACATTCACGCCTGGGTCGGGTACGAGGCCCAGGCCGCCGTGCTCGCCTACCTGCTGGAGCGCGAGCTGGGCTACAAGGTGAACAAGCGGAAGGAGAAGGAAGACCAGTCCTGGCGGGATTTCGAATCCGGCAAGGTCGATGTGATCATCGAAAACTGGGGCCATCCGGACCTGAAGAAGGAGTACATCGACGAGAAGAAGGTGGCCCTGTCGGCCGGCCTCACCGGGAACAAGGGGGTGATCGGCTGGTACGTCCCCGAGTGGATGGTCAAGAAATATCCCGACATTACGGACTACCGAAACCTCGATAAGTACGCACACCTCTTCCGGACCGAGAAGACCGGAAATGCCGGGCAAATCCTGGATGGCGATCCGACGTTCGTCACCAATGACGAGGCTCTCGTGAAGAACCTCGGGCTGAATTACAAGGTCGTCTACTCCGGCAGCGAGGATGCGTTGATCAAGGCGGCGCAGAATGCCACCCGGAACCGGACGCCCCTTTTGATGTATTTCTACGAGCCGCAATGGCTGTTCACCAAGGTCAAACTCGTGAAGATCGCGCTTCCCCCGTATGCCGTGGGTTGTGACGCGGATGCGCGGAAGGTGGCCTGCGACTACCCGCCGTACCTGCTCGACAAGATCGTCAGTAAGCGGTTCGCGGAGAACGGCGGCAAGGCCTACGAACTGGTCCGCAACTTTACCTGGACCAACGACGACCAGAACGCGGTCGCCGGCGCCATGATCAACGAGAAGCTGACCGCCGAAGAGGCCGCGGCCCGGTGGGTGGCGGAGAACAAGATCGTGTGGAAGGACTGGATCCCCCGCTGAGGTCCGGCTTGCCTGCCGCACGCGGTCGGCGACGACCTCTCAGGGCGAAGTAAGCCTTGCCCGCTGGCTGACCAGGGCCTCGATGCCGTCGAGCACGCGCTGCAGGCCGAACTCGAAGGCGTGCTCCGGGCTGTAGGCCGCGTTGAGCGCCTCGCCGGCCGCCTGGCCCACCCTGGCGGCCGTGGGGAAGCGCCCGGGGTCGGCGATGAGGCTGAGGAAGGGCGCGTGCGCGGCCCACCATTGCTCGTCGGTCATCCCCGTCTGGCTCTCGGCCTGCGCGGCCTCCACCGCCCCTCTGGCCGCCCCGTGCACGAAGCCGGTGATCAGCGTGATCACCGAGTCCATCTCCAGGTCCGTCAGGCCGATGCCGTCCACGGCACGCAACTCGTAGTCGTATTTCGCGGTGGCGTTCGGCCCGAGCACCGGCCGGGTTGCCGCGATCTGCAGCAGCCACGGATGCCGCAGGTAGAGCGCCCAGTTCTCCCTGGCGATCTGCTCCAGCCTGCCCCGCCAGCCGCCCGGCGCGTCCTCCGGCCTGGCGGTCTCGCCATAAACCGTGTCGAGCATGACGTCGAACAGCTCCGGCTTGCCGGGCACGTACGTGTAGAGCGACATCGTCCCCACACCCAGCCGCTCGGCCACCCGCCGCATGGACAGCGCCTGCAGCCCCTCAGCGTCGGCCACGTCGATGGCCGCGCGCACGATCCGCTCCACGCTCAGCTCAGGCCTGCCCTTGCGGCTGGTCCGCTCACTGGTCCGCCAGAGCAGCGCCAGGCTGCGGGCGGGATCGCCCTTCCCCGAATACTCCACGGTCACCCTCGTACGGTACAACGTACGGTTACCGGCCGAACGACGTATCCAACGAGAGAATGCGCGGGCAACGGCGAGTCCAGCGGGCCGCAGGCACGCAGTGCGGCGGCCAGCCCGAGGGGGTTCCCAAAATGCCGTTAAAAATCAGCTCAAGCACGCCCCTGACGAACGCGCGCTTAGTGCACCGGCGCCGCGCGAAGGCGGACGACGTGCTCGACCAGCGCGATCAGCGTCGCCTTCACCGACTCGCGGTCACGGGCGTCCGTACGCACCACCGGCACGTGCGACGGGAGCGCGAGCGCCTCCCTGACCTCGTTGTCGGAGTGCAGGAACTGGCCGTCCCAGCCGTTGATGCCGATCACGAAGGGCAGCTTGGCCTCTTCGAAGTAGTCGATCGCGGGGAAACTGTCGGCCAGACGCCGGGTGTCGGTCAGCACGACCGCCCCGATCGCGCCCTTCACCAGGTCGTCCCACATGAACCAGAACCGGTGCTGCCCGGGCGTGCCGAACAGGTAGAGGATCAGGTCGCGGTCGAGCGAGACCCGGCCGAAGTCCATGGCCACGGTCGTGGTCTGCTTGTTCGGGGTCATCCCGAGGTCGTCGATGCCCGCGGACGCGTCGGTCATGACCGCTTCCGTGGTGAGCGGGAGGATCTCCGACACCGCCCCCACGAACGTCGTCTTGCCCACGCCGAACCCCCCGGCCACGACGATCTTCGTCGACGTAAGCCCGGGGCTAGAGCCTGCGTAGTCCACTGAGCACCCTTTCGAGCATGTTGAGGTCTGGCTGTCCCTGGCTGAGGCGTGGCTGGTGCAGGCGGACAAGTCCTTCGTCGGACATGTCCGCCACAAGCACCCGGGCCACGCCCAGCGGGACGCGGAGCAGGGCCGAGATCTCGGCGACCGACCGGAACGTTCTGCACAGCTGCATGATGGCCTCCTGCTCGGGGGTGAGCAGGACCATCTCTTCGTCCGGGATCGACATGGACGAGATCAACGTCTCCATGGCGAGGTGATAGCGCGGCTCGGAACGGCCGCCTGTCACCGCGTAGGGACGGAACAGGGGCTCTTCTTCCCCGATTCCGTCAGTGCCGTACACGGCCCTCTCCCATCAGTTCCATCACATCACCGCGCCCTGGCGGCCTGAAGTTCGGCGCGCAGGGACGGCGTGAGCGCTTGTCCCGCTCTGTCTACCAGCAGCGTCATCTGGTACGCCACCAACCCCATGTCACAATCAGGACCCGCCAGCACCGTCAGCACCGAGCCGTCGCTGATCGCCATGACCAGCAGCAGCCCGCGCTGCATCTCGACGACGGTCTGCGTCACCGCACCGCCCTCGAACACCCTGGACGCGCCCACGGTCAGGCTCAGCAGGCCGGCCGAAACGGCGGCCAGCTGATCGGCCCGATCCGGCGGGAAGCCCTCCGAGGTGGCCAGGGACAGGCCGTCCGCGGAGACCACGACGGCATGCGCGACTCCGGGCGTGTTGCGAACGAAGTCGGTGATCAGCCAGTCGAACCTGTGCGCCTCATGGCTAAGGGTTGTCACGCATCCTCCCCGACGGGACGCTTACTCACTCTGTTCCTCCTGTCCACGAAGTTCCTGGCGACCGCGGCGCACACCCTGTTGGTAGCTGGCCAGCCGGCTGCGTATCCGGTCCGCTGAGACCGGCTGCGCAGGCGCCTGCCGCTGCTGCGGCTGTTGGGCCGGCGCGGGTGGCTGGCTCGCCGTACCCGGCACCAGGTTGGCCTTGGGGGTGCGCTTCGGCAGCCCGGCGGCAGTCGTGCCGCCGAGGCTGGGCTCGCTGGCTGCGGCCGCCGCCCGCCATCCGGCGTCTGCGGCCGTTCGCCACGCTTCCTCCCCAGAGGGTACGGGTTGCGCGGGAGTGGCCCCGACCTCGCCCGCGGGCTTCGGCTGCTCGCCGGGCGGCCTGCGGAACCAGGCGGACTCCACCGATGCGAAGATCGGCAGGTATTCCTCCTGCTCCGGCTCCATCGGCGACACCTCGACCGACGGCGTCGGGTCCGGCTTGCGCACGTCGTTCGTCGCGTACGACTGCGGCGTCTGGAACGCGCCATTACCAGATGGGTAGGCCCCCGGGCTGGGGTACGACGAGAAGGACCCGGAGTCGAACGAGGGCGGCTGTCTGCGGTAGGAGCCCCCGTCGGTGTCGGCGGTGAACCCGGATATCCCGCTACGGCCGGGGTCCGCGCCGAAGGAGTCGAACGCGGGCTTCTGCGCACCGGGCACGCTGTCGTACGGACCGGGTCTGGCTGGTCCGCGGTCGGCGGAGTCGAAGCTGCCGAACGACCGGAACATGCCGTTCTGCGGCGCCTGCGGGCTTGGCGTGCCGAACGCCGGGGTGGGCGCGGTCCCGCCACCGAACGCGGGACGCTGCGGCAGCGGCTGCTGCTGCATGCCGTCGGCGATCAGCGTGGGCGGCAGCAGCACCATGGCGATCAGGCCGGCGCCCTCGCCCTTCCTGAGCTGCACCCTGATGCCGTGGCGCAGCGCCAGGCGGCCGACCACGAACAGGCCCATCCGCCGCGACACCGACACGTCCACCACGGGCGGCTCGGCCAGGCGGCGGTTGGCCTCGGCGAGCTCCTCCTCGGTCATGCTGATGCCGGTGTCGCTCACCGACAGCAGCGCGCCGCCACCCTCGATGAGGCTGCTGGTGACCATGACCTGGGAGGTGTTCGGGGAGAACTGGATGGCGTTCTCGACCAGCTCGGCGACCAGGTGGACCAGGTCGTTCGCGCAGCTGCCGAGCACCGACGTGGTGCGGTGGACCCGGACCTGGACCCGCTCGTAGCCCTCGACCTCCGACAGCGCGGCGCGGACGACGTCGACCAGCTTGGCCGGCTGGCTGCGCCGGCGGGTGGCCTCGTGGCCGGCGAGGACCAGGAGGTTCTCGGAGTTGCGGCGCATGCGGGTGGCCAGGTGGTCCAGCTTGAACAGGTCGGCCAGCCTGGCGCCCTCCTGCTCGCCCTTCTCCAGGCCGTCGATCAGTGAGATCTGCCGCTCGACCAGCGTCTGGGTGCGGCGCGAGAGGTTGACGAACATCGAGCTGATGTTGCCGCGGAGCTCGGCCTCCTCGCCCGCCAGGCGCACGGCCTGCCGATGCACCTGGTCGAAGGCGCGCGCCACTTCACCGATCTCGTCGTTGCCCTCGACCTCGATCGGCCGTACGTCGGTGACCGCCGCGTCGCCGTTGACCCGCAGCTGGCGCACCACGTCGGGCAGGCGGAAGCCGGCGATCTCCAGGGCCTCGGTACGCAGCCGGCGCAGCGGGGTGACCATGGATCGGGCGATGGCCACGGTGAGCAGCAGGACCAGCACCAGCAGCGCGACGATCAGCACACCCGCGATGATCGCGTTGCGGATCTCGGACTCGCGCAGCTCCTGGCTCCGCAGGTTCACCTGGCCGGCCAGATCCCGCTCGATGTTGTGCAGGACGTCGATGACGACGCCGTTGTTCTCGAACCACTCCTGGCGGCTGGCCCTGGCGGAGATCAGGTTGTCCGTGATCCGGACGCCGGGCGCCCGGCCGCTGGCCAGCGTGATCGCGCGGGACTTGGTGAGCTGGACGCCGACGTACTCGGGCCTGGAGGTCAGCGTCTTGGACAGCTGCAGGCCGGTCTCGACGCCGGCCTCGGTGCCGACGGTCGAGATGTCGTCCAGCTGGCGGGCGTTGGAGGCGATGAACTGCTCGACGGTCTTGGAGTCCACCGAGTTGGGGGCGTAGGAGGCCTGGAGCAGCAGGACCCGCTGCCGGGAGACCTCTTCTTTCGCCCGCGCGAGCGCGCTCAAGGCGCGGAACTGGCCCACGATCTGGGAGTCCTCGGACATGAGGCTCAGCTCGTCGTGCAGGTTGAGCAGGCTGTCGGTGAGGAAGTCGTACTGGATGGTGCGGGTCTGGCCCTCGGCCCTGATCCGCGTCAGCCGGGTCAGGTCGCCTCGCGCCTGCTCGGCCGCCTTGACCACGCGCGGGCCGTAGGAGTCGTCGATCGAGTCGATGTCGGTGCGGACGGTCGCGACGAGCTTGTCGACGGCCGCCTTGCGCTCGGCGAGCGGCTGGGCGAGCGTCTTGCGCATCGCACGGCTGGCGCCGATCCAGCCGCCGGTGTCACGCTCCATGCCGATCGCCTGGACCAGGTCGCGGATGCGCCCCGACTGCTCGGCGGCGGTGGCGGTGCGGTCGTAGTCGGCGATGCTCTGGACTGAGGCCGCCACGTCCGCGCCGCCCAGCACGACGGCGGCGATGGTGGGAACCAGGATGAGCGCGGTCAGACGCCACCGCACGCGCCAGTTGCGCAGGCGAAAGCGTGGCAGCGACCGCTTCCCGCGGTCCCGCTTCGCGGCGACGCCGCTGTCGGAGTTCCCCGTAGTCACTGCTTCCGCTACCCCTCACATCGTCCCGTTGGCAACGGGCCTCAAGCCGTCCACAAGGTATCCGAGCAACCGACTTAACCGTCAATTCCGACACAATCGTTACATTTGTGACCGGCAGTCGTGTGCTCTTGGTTATCGCAGCGCGGCAAGCACTTGATCGCGGACTTGCGCCCTCTGCGCATCGTCGCTGAGGGGGCGACCGGCGCGATCGACAACGTAGAAGACGTCAACCGCCTCCGCGCCGAGAGTCTCTACGCGAGCGGCTCTCACGTCAAGACCGCACTCCCCGAACGCCCGTCCAATACGCCACAGCAGCCCCGGCCTGTCATGGGCCCTGACTTCCACGACGGTGGCCGTCGCGGAGGCGTCGTCGACCAGTGTCACCCGAGGTGGGGCCACAGGTACGCGGGGCGGCCGCACCGCACGCGAACGGCGGGCCAGCCGCTGCTCGATGTCAAGACGGCCGGCAAGGACGAGACGGAGATCGGACTCCAGCGTGGCGGGGTCGGGCGGGGTGCCGTACTCCGGGATGACGGAGAACTCGATCACCGCTGTGGAGCCCGCGGAGGCGGACGAGGCGGAGCGCACGATGAGCCGGTGCGCGGACAGCACGCCGGCGGCGCTCCAGAGCAGCCCCACCCGGTCAGGGGCCACGACCGTGACCGACCCGCCGTTGACGCGTACGGCGCCGCCGCCGTGCCTGGCCAGCGCGGTCTGGTCCGCCGACAGGGTGGGCGGCTTGGGCGGCGGCGAGCCGGCCAGCACGGACCTCACCCGGCGCACGAGGTCGGCGACCAGCCCGGCCTTCCAGCTGTTCCAGGCGGCGGGCCCGGTCGCGTGGCCGTCGGCGACGGCCAGCGCGGCCAGCAGGTCCAGCACTTCCCGTGAGCCGACGGTGCCGGCGACCTTCTCGATCGTGACGGGGTCGTCGAGGTCCCTGCGGGTGGCGGTCTCGGGCAGCAGCAGGTGGTGGCGTACGACCGTGGCCAGGGTGTCCACGTCGGGCGTGGGCAGGCCGATGCGGGTGGCGATGTCGCGGACGACGACCTCCCCGGTCGCCGAGTGGTCGCCTGGCCAGCCCTTGCCGATGTCGTGCAGCAGCGCCGCGATCAGCAGCAGGTCGGGACGCGAGACCTCGCGGGTGTGGCTGGCGGCGTTCGCGGCGGCCTCGATGAGGTGCCGGTCGACGGTGAAGCGGTGGATCGGATGGCGCTGCGGGCGATGGCGGACCCGCTCCCAGTCAGGAAGCAACTTGACAAGGATGCCCGCCTGATCGAGCTCCTCCCACACGGGCACGGCAGCGCGGCCGGCGCCGAGGATCGACACCAGCGCGTCACGGGCCTCCTCGGGCCACGGCACCGGCATGGGAGGCGACTGAGCTGCGAGAACGGACACCGTAGCGGGGGCGAGCGGCAATCCGGAGTCCGCCGCGGCGGCCGCCGCGCGCAGCACCAGGACGGGGTCCTTGCGGGGGTTGATCCCCCGGGCGAGCACCACTTCGCCGCCGTGCTCGACCACGCCGTCCGCCAGCGGGCGGCGGCCTCGGGGAGCGGGGCCTGACAGGAGTCTGTCAACGGTGCGCCAGGTGCCGTCGAAAGCATGAGAGATCGTGCGGCCCGACTCGGCGAGCCTGCGCATGAGCGCCTCGGCGTCCAGCAGGCCGAGCAGCCCGGCCACGGCGTCCTGCTCCTGCAGGACGAGCCGATCGGTGCCGCGGGCGGTGACGATGTGCAGCGCGTGCCGCACGTCGAGGATGAACTCGTAGGCCTCCCGCGCCCGGGGACCCGGCGCGGAGGCGACCCAGGCCGCCGCCACGGCCTGCATGGCCTGGACGTCACGGAGACCGCCGCGGCCGTCCTTGAGGTCGGGCTCGAGGAGGAAAGCGAGCTCGCCGCTGGCCTGGGCCCGCTGGTCGGCCGCGTCACGCAGCTCGCCCAGCCTGCGCCGGGAGTCGGCCCGCCACTCGGCGAGCACCGCCTCCCTGGCCTTCTTGGTCAGCTCGGGGTCGCCGGCCACGTGCCTGGCCTGGATGAGGCCGAGCACGGCCTTCAGGTCCTGCCTGGCGACGGCCACGGCCTCTTCGACCGTGCGCACGGAGTGATCCAGATTGACCGCGGAGTCCCAGACCGGATACCAGATCCGGTCGGCGATCCTGGCCACGTCGGGCCGCCCGTTGTGCAGCAGGACCAGGTCGAGGTCGCTGCCGGGGGCCAGCTCGCCCCTTCCCAGGCTCCCGACGGCGACCAACGAGACGTGGTCGCCGTCGCTCGCCGTGCGGAAGAGATCCTTGAGCCATCGGTCGGTGTCCACGGTCCGCTCCTTGCGGGCCGCGGCGTACGAACGGGCCTCTCCCCTCACTCCTGCGCCCCCTTGCCGAGCTCCGCCCGGACGCCGTTGTCCGGGCTTCGCCGCACATCAATGATGGAAACCCTGCCGTGCTCCCAGGTCACAGGGCCTCCGGGCCCCTCTCTCCCGTGCGTACGCGGATGACGGTGTCCACGGGCACGGACCAGACCTTGCCGTCACCGATCTTGCCGGTGTGCGCGGCCTTGACGATGACGTCGATCACGTCCTCGGCGTCATCCTCTTCGGCGAGGACTTCCAGCCGGACCTTCGGCACCAGGTCGACCTGGTATTCGGCACCGCGGTAGACCTCGGTGTGGCCGCGCTGCCGGCCGTAGCCGCTCGCCTCGCTGACCGTCATTCCCTTGATGCCGAACTGTTCCAGTGCGGCTTTCACGTCATCCAGCTTGAAGGGCTTGATGATCGCCGTGATGAGCCTCATGCGTCCACCTTCTTAGGAGCGGGGGCGGGGCCGTTGGAGGACGTCACGCCCGAGGCGTGGAAGGTGCCGATGTCGTAGCCGGTCTCGGCGTGGGTGGTGATGTCGACACCGGTGACTTCGGCGTCTTCCGCGATGCGGAAGCCCATCGTCTTGTCGATGATCTTGCCGAGGATCCAGGAGATCACGAAGGAGTAGAGGCCGACCACGACCGGGCCGAGCACCTGGAGGCCGAGCTGGCTGATCTGCCCGCCCTCGATCAGGATGCCCTTGTTCTGGCCGGGCAGGAACGGGTAGGCCGCGAAGAAGCCCAGCGAGATGGCGCCGATCAGACCGCCGACCAGGTGCACGCCGACCACGTCGAGGGAGTCGTCGTAGCCGAGCTTGTACTTCAGGCCCACGGCGTAGGCGCAGATCACACCGGCGAGCAGGCCGATGACCACGGCCGCCCACGGGTCGACGAAACCACAGGCCGGGGTGATGGCGACCAGACCGGCCACCGCACCGGAGGCGACACCGAGCGTGGTCGCGTGACCGTCGCGCAGCTTCTCCACCAGCATCCAGGCGCCGGCCGCGACGGCGGTGGCGACCTGGGTGTTCATGAACGCCAGACCGGCGGTCTGGTCGGGAGCGAGCTCGGAGCCGGCGTTGAAGCCGAACCAGCCGAACCACAGCAGACCGGTGCCGAGCAGCACCAGCGTCAGGTTGTGGGGCCGCATGGGCTCCTTCTGCCAGCCCTTGCGCTTGCCCAGGACGAGCGCGAGCGCGAGCGCCGCGGCACCGGCGTTGATGTGGACGACCGTACCGCCGGCGAAGTCCTCGATGCCGAGCTGCCCCAGCCAGCCGCCGCCCCAGACCCAGTGAGCGACGGGGAAGTAGACCAGGGTGGCCCACAGCAGGGAGAACACCACCCACGCGCCGAACTTGGCCCGGTCGGCGATCGCGCCGCTGATCAGCGCCACGGTGATGATGGCGAAGGTCAACTGGAAGGCGGAGAAGACCATGAGGGGGAAGTTGTCGGCCGCCGCGGCTTCGGCGGTGACGTTGCCGCCCTCGAGGATGAGACCCTCGTAGACGGCGTTGAAGACCCCGCTCAAGCCGAGGAAGTCCAACCCTCCGATGATCTTGTTGGCGACGCCGGAGCCATCGCCAGCGGGGTCGAACGCGAGGGAGTAACCGTAGAGGACCCAAGCGACCGTGACGACGATGATGCTGACGAACGACATCATCATCATGTTCAGGACGCTCTTGGCCCTGGTCATGCCCCCGTAGAAGAACGCGAGGCCCGGAGTCATCAGCAGCACCAGGGCGGTGCATACCAGCATCCAGGCGGTAGTGCCGCTGTCGATCATCGAAGCGACCCTCCTTACGTGTGACGTGTTGCCACAGCGTGTTCTCCCGGAGTTTCGTGGCGCGACCAGGCTTGTTTCACATTCGTGAATCTCGCCGGACGGGTGTTTCAGGTACGTTTCGGACGTCTCACAGATCCCATTCCTGCGCGGCAATTTCCGGCATGAGATACTTAGGGTTGCCTAACCTAAATGATCAAGGAATGCTCATGCGTCTCCGCCTGGCCGTCGCCGCCACGCTCCCCCTGCTCGCCCTCGCCGCGTGCGGAACCTCCACCTCCTCCCAGGAGACGGGCCCCACCAGGACCGTCAAGCACGCCATGGGCGAGACGAAGGTGCCGATGACCCCGCAGCGCGTCGTGGTCCTCGACACGGACAAGCTCGACACCATGGTCACGCTCGGCCTGGCGCCCGTGGGCGCGGCGCAGGCCCAGGAGAACCAGAAGTGGCCTGCCTACCTGGGCTCGGCCCTGTCCGCCACCAAGGCGGTGGGTACCCTCCAGGCCCCGAACATCGAGGCCATCATCGCGCTCAAGCCGGACCTCATCCTCGGCTCCAAGTTCCGGCAGGCCGCCTTCTACGACAAGCTCAGCAAGATCGCGCCCACCGTGTTCACCGAGAAGGTCGGCGTCACCTGGAAGGAGAACTTCCTGCTCGACGCCGAGGCGCTGGGCAAGAAGGACCAGGCCACGCAGTCGCTGTCCGCCTATGAGACGCGGGCCAAGGAGGTCGGCGCGAAGTTCTCGAAGCTGGAGGTCGGCATCGTGCGGTTCATGCCGACCGAAATCCGGGTCTACGGCCCCGAGTCGTTCAGCGGCATCGTCGTGGGTGACGCCGGGATCCCCAGGCCCGCGGCGCAGCAGCTCGCCGACCAGCAGGACAAGCGCTTCGGCAAGCTGAGCCAGGAGAACATCGCCAAGGCCGAAGCCGACGCGATCTTCTACAGCGCGTACGGCGAGGCCGCCGCCAAGTCGCAGGCCACGGTGACCGGCGGGCCGCTGTGGAAGAACCTGGAGGCGGTCAAGTCGGGCAACGCCCACAACGTGGACGACGAGATCTGGATGCTCGGCATCGGCGTCACGGCCGCCGGCAAGATCCTCGACGACCTGGACAAGTACCTCGCGCCCCTGGCCTGAGCCAGACGAGCCTGGGCCGGGCGCGACGCACCGCGGCCCGGCTCAGCCGAGACGCACCGGATCGCCCTTCCTGATCCGGCCGGGCCGCAGCACGCGCGCGTAGACCCCCGCGCACGGCTGCGGTCCCATATCGAACACCGGCACCCTGTTGTGCCTGGCCACCGTCCGCAGCGCCTCGACATCCCGCCCCAGCGCCCCGTGCGCCAGCGTCGGCACGGCACAACGCGGGCTGGCCACGATGACCTCCAGCACCACGTCGCCACCCACGTGCAGCTCCCGGCCCACCCAGTCGTTCTCGGGGAAGCCCGCCGGGCCTGTCGCGATGATCAGGTTGGGGCGGTAGCGGAGGACCTCGACGTGCCCGCGCGGGCTGAGCGCGCCGATCCGCTCCACGGCCGAGGTCGAGATCAGGTGCACCGGCGCGAAGTCGAAGAACGTGCCGCCGGGCGAAGCGGCCCCGAGCGTGCCGACGGTGTGCGGCACCTCCGCCTCGATGCCCTCGGCCAGCACCCGCTCGGGAACGGAGCGCTCGAACTCGGCACCCTCCGGCGGCACGTCGATCAGCCGCACCGCGCGCCCCAGCAGCCGGGACAACTCCGCGTCGTCTGGGACGCGTGCCCCTTCGATAGTCAGCAGATCCCGCCAGAGCCGCGGGTTCTTCGCGCTGGCGATCTTCCCGGTGGCGACATCGAGCACCGCCCGCGCGCGATCACCGGCCAGCCCGCGCTCGGTCACCTCACTCTCCGCGATCTCCTCACCAAGCATCGATTTGACCGGATAACGACGCAGCGTCTCAACATGCACGCAAGGCAGCCTATGACTCCTGAGCCGCCCAGAAGCGCCGCACATGCGGCACCAGCTCGGCGGCCCGCTCGTCGGGGAAGAACAACCGGCCGCCTTCGATCTCGACGATCTCTCTGACGCCGGGGATCGTGTCGCGCAACCAGCGGGCCCAGCTCACGTCGAAGAAGACGTCGCCCGTGCCCCACACCACGAGCGTCGGCACGGTCAGCACGGTGAGCTGCGGTTCGATGGCGATCATGTCCTTGGCGTCGAGGGAGGCCAGCATGCGCTCGAAGGCCCGGCCGCCGTCCGGCTTGGCGAAGATCGGCCGGAGATACGCCTCCACCAGCGCGTCGGGGTCGTCGATCCGCTCGTAACCTTCACCGAAGGCGGTCTGGGCCACCAGCTCCGGCTGGTCGAGCACGGCTGCGGTGAGCTCGGCCAACTCGCCCCTTCGCGCCAGCTCGACGGTGGGTTCGAACGCCTTCGGCGGGGTGTTGGTGTGCACGTCGCAGTTGGTGAGGGTGAGCGTGCGGAGTCGCTCGCGGTGCCGTACCGCGAAGATCTGGGCGACGGCGCCGCCGGTGTCGTTGGCGACGAGATCCACGTCGGTGAGGCCGAGCTCTTCGCACAGCTCCTCCACCGCCTCGGCGAGCGCGGGGATCGACAGGTCCTCGCGCGGCGCGCTGCCGCCGTGCAGCGGCAGGTCGATGGCGACGCAGCGGCGCTCGTCGCGCAGCTCGGCGATGACGTTGCGCCACAGGTACGAGCTGGTCCCGACGCCGTGCACGAACAGCGCCACCGGCCCCTGCCCGACGTCCACGTAGTTGATGCCGTCCACAGTTGACCTCCACATCGGATTACAAACCGACTGTCGGTCTATGAAATTACCGACTGACAGTCGGTTTGTCTACAGTGAGTCCATGAACCTCAAGGCGGAGCGCGGCGCGGCAACCCGCGACAAGGTCCTGGCCATCGCCACGCGGCTGTTCGCCGAGCGGGGCTACGACGACACCTCGATCGAGACGGTCCTGCAGGAGACGGGGCTGAGCAGAGGGGCGCTCTACCACCACTACGCGGGCAAGGACGTCTTGTTCGAGGCGGTGCTCGAGGCCACGGAGTCGGCCGTGCAGGTAAAGATCATGGAGGCGGTGAACGGCATCACCGACCCTGCCGCCGCACTGAGGGCCGGGGTCCTGGCCTGGATCAGGCTCGCCGGGGACCCGGTCATCAAGCAGATCGTCCTCATCGACGCGCCTGCGGTGCTGGGGTGGGAGCGGTGGCGGGCCATGGAGGAGCGCTACTCGTTCGGCATGCTGAAAGCGGCCTTGAAGGGCACGAAGGCGGTGCCCGCGGAGTTTCTGGACCTGCACGCGCACATGCTGCTGGCCGCCATCAACGAGAGCGTCCTGCTGGTGGCGCGGGGCGGCGACCACGCCGCCGCCGAGGCGGCCGTCGAAGAATTCCTCCGCCGGCTCCTCCACCCCACTGGTGGCTGAGCACCGCTACAGCCGCCGGCCCCCACCGCGCCACGCCCCGCCGGCGCGGCGCACGCCGGCCTCCGCCGTCGCATGGGGTGGCAGCACATGACGCGGCTGCTCCGAAGCGGCTGTGTAGGCCCCAGCCGGCGGGCAAAAGGTGAGCCGCCGGGTCCGGAGGAGCGGAGCCGGCGGCTGCGGAAGAAGGGGGTCAGGCGGCGGCCGTGGCCATCTTGCGGAGGCGAGCCAAGGCGTCGCGTTCGATGCGCCGGGCCCGGTCGCGGCCGATGCCGTAGCGCTCCCCGACCTCGGTCAACGTGTGCTCACGCCCGTCCAATAGCCCATAGCGCCACCGCAACATCTCGCTGGTCGGCCCCTCGAGCCCGGTCAGCCACAGCTCCAGCCGCTCCCGCTCCAGGATGTCGATCGCCTGCTGCTCGGGATCGGCCCACGTGTCGTCCGCAATCATGTCGCCGAGTTCGGTCTCGTCCTCGTCGCCCACCCCCAGCTGGAGTGAGACGGGATCGGAGGCCCAGCGCCGCAGCTCACGCACCCGTTCGATGGGCAGGTCGAGGATCTCGGCAAGATCGTCATCGGTCGGCTCGGCGTCGAACTCGGCCAGCATGTCCCTGCGGACGCGCATCAGCCGGGTCATCTGCTCCCCGGCGTGCGTCGGCAGCCGCACCGGCCGCGCCTGCTCGTGGATGGCCCGCCCCACCGACTGCCTGATCCACCACGTCGCGTAGGTGGAGAACTTGTATCCGCGCTGGTAGTCGAACTTCTCCACCGCCCGCACCAGGCCAAGGTTCCCCTCCTGGACGAGGTCGATGAGCGGCATCCCCCGGCCCGAGTATTTCCTGGCCACCGCCACCACCAGCCGGAGGTTGGCCTGGATGAACTCGTCCTTCGCCCGCTGACCCGAGATGGCCAGGCGCTCCAGCTCCTCGTCGGCCGCATCCCCGATGCGCGGCTCCGAGCCCCCGCTGTCGAGCAACTGCTCGGCGAAGAGTCCCGCTTCGATCCGCTTGGCGAGCTCCACCTCTTCCTCCGCTGTAAGCAACGGGACCCGGCCGATCTCCGCCAGGTATGTCCCCAGCAGATCTCGATCCGCGACGTGCTGCTCCTGCGTGCGACTCCCCGTAGGCCTTGCCATCCCCAGGCACCTCGTTCCGCAGCTGCGTTCTATATCCGGCCAACGTCCGGCCAGATGCAAAGATTCCCTAAAGCACTACGTCCGAGGGAGGGTTCTGGATGTCCTCCTCAAGGAGGAGACCGCCCTGAAGCACCTGGTGAACGAGGGGAACGCCGGGCCGATAGGCCAGATGCACGTATGAGGGGGCGTCGAGCACGACGAGGTCCGCGCGGGCTCCGGGCCGCAGCCACCCTACGTCCGTGCGCCGCAACGCGCGCGCCCCGCCGTACGTGGCCGCCCTGATCGCCTCCAGCGGCGTCATGCGCATCTCGCGCACGGCCAGCGCCACGCAGAACGCCATCGACGAGGTGTAGGAGGACCCCGGATTGCAGTCGGTGGCCAGCGCCACGGTGACCCCGGCGTCGATCAGCCGTCTGGCGTCCGGATACGGCGACCTGGTCGAGAACTCGGCCCCCGGCAACAACGTCGCCACCGTCTCCGAGGACGCCAGCGCGTCCACGTCCGCGGGCGTCAGGTGCGTGCAGTGGTCGGCCGAGGCGGCCCCCAGCTCGCAGGCGATCCGCACACCCGGCCCTTCACCGAGCTGGTTGGCGTGCACCCGCACCCCGAGCCCCGCCTTCATCCCGGCGCTGAGGATCTCCCGCGTCTGGTCACCGTCGAACGCCCCGCGCTCGCAGAACACGTCCACCCACTTGGCGTACGGCGCGCACGCCTCCAGCATCTCCCCGGCCACGAGCCGCACGTAGGAGTCGGCATCCATGTCCGCCGGCACCACGTGCGCCCCCAGGAAGGTGGTCTCGCCGGTCAGCCCCGTGGCGATCTCCAGGGAGCGCCGCTCGTCCTCGACCGTCAGCCCGTAGCCGCTCTTGATCTCCACGGTGGTGGTGCCCTGGGCGCGCATCTCGGTCACCAGGGCACGGGCGCGGGCGGCCAGTGCGGCGTCGCCGGCCTGCCGGGTGGCGGCGACCGTGGTCCTGATGCCGCCCCCGGTGTAGGGCTCGCCGGACATCCGGGCCCGGAACTCCGCCGTCCGGTCGCCGGCGAAGATCAGGTGCGCGTGGCTGTCGACGAAGCCGGGGATGACGGCGCGCCCTCGCACGTCCACTCGCTCGTCGGCGTCAGGGGCCCGCGCGGCGGGACCCACCCAGGTCACCAGGCCGTCGGCCAGGACCAGCGCCGCGTCGGGGATCTCCTCTCGCTCCGGGTCGCCGGTGTACAACAGCCCGATGCCGTCGATGAGGGTCGTGGTCATCGCAGTGCTCCGATCGCCTCGGCCAGCAGAGATCCGACGTCGCCCAACACGTGCCTGCCGTCCTCGACGACGCGCCGCCCGCCGGACACCACCGAGTGCACGTCGGCCGCCGTGGCGGCGAACACCACGGCCTCCGCTCCTCTCGCGCCCGCCGTGCGCACGGAGTCGAGGCGCACCGAGACCAGGTCGGCTCGGGCGCCGGGCACGAGCATGCCCGCGTCGGGGAAGCCGAGCGAGGTGTGGCCGGCGGTCGTGGCCGCGGCGAGCAGGTCGGCGGCGGACCAGTGGCCGCGTTTCCCGCTGGCCAGCCGCTCGTCCAGCTCGACCGCCCTGGCTTCTTCGAACAGGTCGATCACGGCATGGCTGTCGGAGCCGAGCGTGATCGGCGCGCCCCGGTCGGCGAGGGTCCTGGCGGGGCCGATGCCGTCGGCGAGGTCGCGTTCGGTGGTGGGGCACATGCAGACGTGCGTGCCCGAGTGGGCGAGCAGCTCGACGTCCACGTCGGTCAGGTGGGTGGCGTGCACGGCGGTCGAGCGCGGTCCCAGCGCCTCGTGCTCGTGCAGGAGCTGGACGGGCGTGGCGGCGTACATCTCGACGCAGGCCGCGTTCTCCGCGCGCTGCTCGGAGACGTGCACGTGCAGGGGCGCCGCGTACCGGTGGGAGAACTCGGCGACGACCGGCATCTGCTCGGGCCGCACCGCACGCACCGAGTGGATGGCCGCGCCGATCTCCACGTCACCCTGACCTTCGTAGAAGGCGGCCAGCTCATCGGCCCTGACGGCCCAGCGCTCGGCGTCACCGTCGCCGAAGCGGACCTGCGCGCCGGTCAGCGGCGCGCCCATGCCGCCGGACAGGTAGCAGGTGTCGAGCAGCGTGATGCGCAGCCCGGCGTCGCGGGCGGCCTGGACGAGCGCGTGGCCCATGGCGTTGGGGTCGTCGTACGGCTTGCCGCCCGGCGCGTGGTGCAGGTAGTGGAACTCGCCCACACAGGTCACCCCGGCCAGCGCCATCTCGGCGTACACGGCCGTGGCCAGGCGCAGGTAGGTGTCGGGGTCGAGCCGGGCGGCCACCTCATACATCCGATCGCGCCAGGTCCAGAAGTCGCCCTTGCCCTCCTGCGCGGCGCCTCTGAGCGCACGGTGGAACGCGTGCGAGTGGGCGTTGGCCAGGCCGGGAACGGTGATCCCGGCCAGCCGTTCTGCGTCGGCGGGCGGCGGGCCCTGGCCGATCCGCGCGATCCTGTCTCCCTCGACCACCACGATCACGTCGCCCGCGACGCCGTCGGGCAGCCAGGCCTGCTCGCACCAGTACGTCAGCGACACAGATCCTCCAGCACGTTCGCCAGTGCCACGACTCCCGCCTCGCAGTCTGCCTGCTCGGCGTGCTCATCGGGGGAATGGGACACGCCGGTGGGGTTTCTGACGAACAACATCCCGGTCGGCACGCCCGCCGCGGCCATGATCCCGGCGTCGTGCCCGGCGCCGGTCGGCAGGATCGGCGCGGGCGTTTCGCCGCCCGACAGCCGGGCCAGCCGGTCCCTGAGCTCCGCGTCGAAGCCGACCACCGGCGTCCATGATTCTTCCCGCACGTCCAGCCCTTCCGCCAGCTCGGCCACCAGCTCACGCACGTGCCGCTCGTCCGCCCCGCGGGCGTCCAGCCAGGCGGAGACCAGGCCGGGGACGGCGTTGGCGTTGCCGGGCGAGACGCGCACCTTGCCGACCGTGGCCACCACGCCGTGCCGCTCGGCGCCCGCGCGGGCGGCCAGCACCATGCGGGCGAACGGCAGCATCGGGTCGTCGCGGTCGGCCAGCCTGGTGGTGCCCGCGTGGTCGGCCCGGCCGCGGAAGTCGAACCGCCAGCGCCCGTGCGGCCAGATCGCGCTCGCCACGCCCACCGGCCGTCCCTGGTCGACGAGCCCGCGGCCCTGCTCGACGTGGAGCTCCACGAACGTGCCGACGGTGGCCAGCGTCTCGTCGTCCCGCCCGATCCCGTGCGGCTTCCGCCCGGCCCTGGCCATGACGTCGGCCAGGGTGTCGCCGTCGTCGTCGGTCAGCGCGAGCGCCCTGTCCGGCTGGATCGCGCCCGTCAGCAGCCGCGACCCCATGCACGGCACGCCGAATCTGGCGCCTTCCTCGTCGGTGAAGCAGACCACGCCCACGGGCCGCCCCGGCGTCACACCGCGGCTCTTCAGCAGGTCGAGGGCGGCGAAGGCGGAGACGACGCCGAGTGGACCGTCGTACGCGCCGCCCTGCCGCACGGAGTCGAGGTGGCTGCCGGTCACCACGCCGGGCCGGCCGGCCGGGTCGCCCCACCAGGCCCAGAGGTTACCGTTGCGGTCCTCCCGCAGGTCGAGGCCCCGTCGCGCGGCCTCCCCCGCGAACCACTCCCGTAGCTCCATGTCGGCCTCCGACCAGGCGTCCCTGACGTAGCCGCCGGTCGCCGGGTCCCGTCCTATGCGCGCGAGTGGTTCAAGCATGGACCCACTGTAGTGAATGGATCCATTCAGCGTTCTCTTGCCGAGCCGATGGCTCGGAGAGCTGAATAGATATCCGCACGTCGTTCAGCTGACGGGCCCGGCCGCCGGTCGCAGGGTCAGCTCGGTGAGGTGGGCGTCGGGGCCCGCCATGACGGCGGCCAGCACGGCCCGCGCCACGCTCTCCGCCCGCAGGTATTTGCCGGGCTCGAACGGGCCGCCCTCGTATCTGCGCACCTCGTGCTGCATGTCGGTGGCGACCCGGCCCGGGTAGACGGTGGTCACCCTGAGGTCGGGCTCCTCCAGCCGCAGCGCGTCGGCGAAGGCCTTCAGGGCGAACTTGCTGGCCGCGTAGGCGGCCCAGTTGGGGTTCGCCCGCTGGCCGGAGCCCGAGTTGACGCACACGACGTGGCCGCGGGCCGCGCTGAGCGCGGGCAGCAGCAGCCTGGTGAGCTCGGCCACCGCGACGACGTTCACCTCCATGGTGCGGCGCCAGACCTCGGCGGGCAGGTCCGCGATCCTGCCGAGCTCGGCGATGCCCGCGGAGTGCACCAGCACGTCGAGCCGCTCGATGCCCGCGACGTCCGCCTCCGTGATCTCGGTCAGCTCCACCGGCCATGGCCGCGCCTCGGGCAGCTCCGCCGCCACCTCGGCGAGCGCGCTCTCGTCCCGCCCGCCCAGGATGACGTGATGCGTGGGCCCCAGCGCCCTCGCAACGGCCGCGCCGATGCCCCGGGAAGCGCCGGTGACCAGCGCCGTAGGTCGTTCAGTCATGAGGGTCAGCATATTGATGTTGACGGTTACTCAAATTTGAGTACAAACTTGAACCCATGTCATCGATGCGCGTCCTGATCCTGGGCGTCCTCCTCAACGGCCCCATGAACGGCTACGGGGTCCGCAGGCGACTGGAGGGGATGAGCGCCGACGTCTGGGCCAGCGTCGCCTACGGCTCGATCTACCACGGACTCGGCAAGATGGCCGACGAGGGCCTGCTGGAGCTCGTCGAGGCGGGCAAAGGCGGCAAGGGCGTCTACGCGATCACGCAGGCGGGCCACGAGGAGTTCCAGCGACTGCTGCTGAAGGCCTGGCACGAGGTCAGACCCATCATCGACCCGTTCCAGGTGGCGCTGACGTTCATGGACAAGCTGGAAAAGCAAGAGCTTTTGAGCGCTCTGCATGGCAGGATGGCGCAGCTCAAGATGGGCGTCGACACGATGGGCCACATCATGGACCTCAAGCACCACCACGGCGCCCCTGGCCACATCCGCGAAAACCTGCTGCTGACGCGGGCCATGCTCCAGGCCCAGCTCGACTGGATCGAAAAGGCGATTCCGCGCGTCGAGGCAGACGAACTGCCGTGAATTTCATCCAAGGAGTCTCATGATCGTTGAGGCGCACGACTTAAAGAAGACGTTCACCACCAGGAGCCGCAAGGGCCCGCAGACCGTCGAGGCGGTGCGCGGCGTCGACCTGCGGATCGAGAAAGGCGAGATCTTCGGCGTGCTCGGGCCCAACGGCGCCGGCAAGACCACCACGATCAGGATGCTGGCCACGCTGATCACCCCCGACGCGGGCACGGCCGTGATCGCCGGGCACGACCTGCTCAAGGAGCCCGCCGCCGTCAGGAGCCGGCTGGGCTACGTGAGCCAGGCCGGCGGGGTCGAGGACACGACCAGCGCCAGGGCCCAGGTCATGATGGCCGCCAAGATCCACGCCGTGGCCGATCCGAAGCAGGCGACGGCCGAGGTGCTGGAGCGCTTCGATCTCACCGAGATCGCCGACCGCCCCGGCCGTACGCTCTCCGGCGGCCAGAAGCGGCGGGTCGCCATCGCGATCGGCCTGGTGCACAACCCGCCGCTGCTCTTCCTCGACGAGCCCACCACCGGCCTGGACCCGCAGAACCGGGCCAACCTGTGGGACCGCATCGAGCAGCTCCGCGAGTCGGGCACCAGCGTGCTGCTCAGCACCCACTACCTGGACGAGGCCGACGCGCTGTGCGACCGGCTGGTGATCGTCGACCACGGCCTGGTCGTGGCCGAGGGCACCCCGGCCGCGCTCAAGCGCGAGGTCTCCGGCGACGTGATCACGCTCAGGGTCGACGATCCCGCGCGGGCGGCCGAGACGCTCGGGCCGCTCGCCCGGGAGACCCGACTCGACGAGGACCTGCTGCGCGTCTACGTGGACGACGGCGAGCACACGCTGCCCGCGCTGCTGCGGGCGCTGGAAGAGCAGGGCGTGAAGCTGAGCTCGATCGCGCTCGACCGCTCCACGCTCGACGACGTGTTCCTGGCCAAGACCGGCCGATCCCTGCGCGACACCGGAGCCGCCGCATGATCCGCCACACCGCCCTCTTCACCGGCTACGAGCTGAAGAAGTCGTTCAGCAATCCGATCTGGCCGCTGTTCGGCATCCTGCAGCCGGTGCTCTATCTGGTGATGTTCGCTCCCCTGCTGAAGACCATGACGCCCGGCGGCACGACGGTCGACGCCCTGCGCATGTTCACCCCGGCGGCGATGATGATGATCGCCGTCTTCGGGTCGATGTTCTCCGGGTTCGGGCTGATCGCGGAGCTGCGCGGCGGCTCGATCGAACGCTACGCCGTCAGCCCCGCGTGGCGACCGGCCATCGTGCTCGGGCGGGTGGCCAAGGACATGGTCCAGCTGGTCCTCCAGGCGATCCTGGTGCTGATCGTGGCGATCGCGATGGGCGTGCGCATCGGGGCCGTCGAGCTGGTGCTCGTGCTGGTGCTCATGGCCGCGACCGGCCTGTTCGCCTCCAGCCTGTCGCAAGGGCTGGCGCTGACCATCCGGGACGAGAACGGCATGTCGCAGACGCTCAACCTGTTCATGCTGCCGATCATGCTGCTGGCCGGGCTGTTCGTGCCCATCTCGTTCGCGCCCGAATGGATGAAGGCGATCGCGCCGGTCAATCCGCTCTACCACGCGGTGGAGGCGGGGCGGGCGCTGTTCGCCGGGCAGCTGTCCGACTCCTCGATCCCGATCGCGTTCGCGCTGTTCATCGTGCTGGCGGTGGTGACCACGATCTGGTCGATGCGGTCGCTAGGCAAGATCGCCGGGTAGGAACGCGCCGGTCTCGTCGGTCATCCGCTCGTACTCGTCGAGCCGGGCCTGCGTACGCAGCGGCGCCGCGTCCGCCATGGCCTCCACCAGGGCCATGGCGAGAGCCAGCGGCGCCGCATGCGAGTCGAACACGAGCCGGTCGCCGACCGGCGCGTCCAGCACCACCTCGGCCGGGAAATCCGGCTTGTCGGTGATCGCCGCCACCCTCAGCCCGAGCTTTTCCGCGTAGTCCAGGGCCTGCACCGCTTCCGCGGGATAACGCGGCAACACCACGGCCACCAGCCACTCCGCCCCGGCTCGCCGCGCCGCGTGCAACCCGTCGGTCAGCTCCGAACCGCCGTGGGTGAGCAGCCGCACGTCGGGGTGGATGCGGCGGGCGTAGTAGGCGAACGTCGTGGCCAGCCCGCAGGAGACCCGCAGGCCCAGCACGGGCAGGGGCTCGGTGGCGGCCAGCTGCTCGCCCAGCTCCTTGAGCGGGAACGCCGTCAGGCGCTCCCGCACCACGGCCAGGTTGCGGATCTCAGAGTCGATGGCGCCGCGCAGCAGGCTCTCCTGCGGCTCGGGCACCCCGCCGCCCAGCACGAGGGGCCGCAGCGCCTGGCGTAGCTCCGGATATCCGGCGAAACCGAGCACCATGGCGAATCTGGTCACCGACGGCTGGCTGACCCCGGCCCGCTCGGCGAGCTCGACACTGGACAGGAAGATCGCCTCGTCCAGGTGCTCGCCGAGGTAGTGCGCGATTCTGCGCTGCACGGGCGACAACCTCCGGCCATCCAGCAGCACACCCAACCCACCGTGATATCCGTCGCCCACGCCACCTCCAACGTCGTCTGCCCGGCATTCTCATCCCACACCCATGCACCGGCTGGGCCTTACTTCGGCCGAGGCCCCCGCCTGCGCGCCACGCCCTCCCAGGGCCGCGGCGGCGAGACGACGTGCAGTGCGGTTCGGCGCAACCGGGACGGGGACGTCAGGACTCCCGCATCGGGATGCGGACACCACGCGCGTCGGCGACCTCGGCGGCCTCCTCGTAGCCGGCGTCCACATGCCGCATGACGCCCGTCCCAGGGTCATTGGTGAGCACCCGGTTCAGCTTCTCCCCGGCCAGCGCCGTGCCGTCGGCCACCGTCACCTGACCGGCGTGGATGGACCGCCCGATCCCGACCCCGCCCCCATGGTGAATCGACACCCATGCCGCCCCCGAGGCCGTGTTGAGCAGGGCGTTCAGGAGCGGCCAGTCCGCGATCGCGTCCGACCCGTCCGCCATGGCCTCGGTCTCCCGGTACGGCGACGCGACGGACCCGCTGTCCAGATGGTCGCGCCCGATCACGACGGGCGCCTGAAGCTCTCCCGAGGCCACCATGTCGTTGAAGCGCTCCCCGGCCACGTTGCGCTCGCCGTATCCCAGCCAGCAGATGCGCGCGGGCAACCCCTGGAAGTGCACCTTCTCCCCGGCTTTCCTGATCCACCGGGCGAGCGGCTCGTTCTCGGGGAAGAGCTCCAGGATGGCCCGGTCGGTGGCGGCGATGTCGGCGGGGTCGCCGCTGAGCGCCGCCCACCGGAACGGCCCCTTGCCCTCGCAGAACAGCGGCCTGATGTACGCGGGCACGAACCCGGGGAAGTCGAAGGCCCGCCCGTAGCCGGCCAACCGCGCCTCGCCCCTGATCGAGTTGCCGTAGTCGAAGACCTCGGCCCCCGCGTCCTTGAACCCGACCATGGCCTCCACGTGCCGCGCCATCGAGGTCCGAGCCCGCTCGGTGAACCCCGCGGGATCTTTCTCCCGCGCCGCGGCCATGTCCTCGAAGGCGATGCCGAGCGGCAGGTACATCAGGGGATCATGGGCGGAGGTCTGGTCGGTCACGATGTCGATCTCTGCTCCGCGGGCCAGCAACGCGGGCACCAGCTCCGCGGCGTTCCCCACGACCCCGATCGACAGCGGCCGCCGCGCGTCGCGGGCCTCGTACGCCAGCCGCAGCGCCTCATCCAGCGAGGCGGCCTCCACGTCGAGGTAGCGGTGCTCGATGCGGCGGGTGACCGAGCGCGGATCGCAGTCGACGCAGATGGCCACGCCGCCGTTCATGGTGACGGCCAGCGGCTGGGCGCCGCCCATCCCGCCCAGCCCCGCCGTCAGCGTGATGGTGCCGGCCAGCGTCCCGCCGAACCGCTTGGCGGCGACGGCCGCGAACGTCTCGTACGTGCCCTGCAGGATGCCCTGCGTGCCGATGTAGATCCACGACCCGGCGGTCATCTGCCCGTACATGGTGAGCCCGGCCGCCTCCAGCCGCCGGAACTCCTCCCAGTTGGCCCAGTCGGGCACCAGGTTGGAGTTGGCGATCAGGACGCGCGGCGCCCATTCGTGCGTGCGGAACACGCCGACCGGCCGCCCCGACTGCACGAGGAGCGTCTCGTCGCCCTCGAGCGTGGTGAGCGTCCTGACCAGCGCGTCGTAGGACGCCCAGTCACGCGCCGCCTTCCCCGAGCCGCCGTAGACGACCAGCTGCTCGGGGTGCTCGGCGACCTCCGGGTCCAGATTGTTCTGGAGCATCCGGAGCGCCGCCTCCTGCGGCCACCCCTTGGCGGTGATCGTGGTGCCTCGCGGCGCGCGCACGGTGCGGCTCATGGTGACCCTCCTGAATGAAGGCATTCATCTATGTCACCCGCAGACTACAACGACTATCCGACGAGGAACTGGGTGGCGGCCAGCTCGCGGTAGAGCTCGTCCGCGCCCACCAGCTCGGCGTGCGTCCCGATGGCCCGTACGCCGCCGCTCTCCATGACCACGATCCGGTCGGCGTTCGTCACCGTGGACAGCCGGTGGGCGATGACCAGCACGGTCGTCTCCGTGGCCACCTCGGCGATGACCTCGCGCAGCCGCATCTCGTTGACCGCGTCGAGCTGCGAGGTGGCCTCGTCGAGCAGCAGCAGCCTGGGCTTGCGCAGCAGCGCCCGGGCGATGGCGACCCGCTGCCGCTCGCCGCCGGACAGCAGCACGCCGCGGTGCCCGACCGCGGTCTCCAGCCCTTCGGGCAGCCTCGCCACGAGGTCGTCGAGCCGGGTGCGGGCGAGGGCGCGGCGCAATTCCTCCTCGGTGGCGTCCTGGGCGGCGAAGAGCAGGTTCTCCCGCAGGGTGCCGGCCAGCACGGGGGCGTCCTGCTCGACGTACCCGAGCGCGGCGCGCAGCTCGCCCAGCGGCCAGTCGCGGATATCGCGCCCGCCGATCTCGATCTTCCCATCCTGGTGGTCGTAGAACCGTTCGAGCAGGCCGAACACCGTGGACTTGCCTGCTCCCGACGGCCCCACGAGCGCGGTGAGCCCGCCGGGCGGCACTTCGAAGCTGACCCCGTCGTGCACGACCGGCCGGTCCTCGCCGTACCGGAACACGACGTTCTGGAACGTCACCCCCACCGGCTCAGCACCACTCGCGACCACCACAGGCTCGGCGGGCTCGGCCGGCAGCTCCTCGATCTCCTTGATGCGCTTCAGCGCGGCCAGCCCCTGCTGGAGCTGGACCCCGCCCTGCACGAGCTGCCCGATCGGCGGCACCAGGTAGAACAGGTACAGCAGGAACGCGATCAGCGACGACACCTCCAGCGCGCCGGAGGCGACCCTGGCCCCGCCGACGGCCAGCACGGCGAGGAACGCGATCTGCACCGCCATCCACGTCGCCACCCCGGCCAGCGACGTCCACCCGGCGACCTGCAGCCCCCGGTCGCGGGCCCGCACCGCCGCGTCGCCGACCACGGCGATCTCCCGCTCCTCCGCGCCGCTCGCCTTGACGGTCCGGTACGCCTGCAGCGCCCGGTCCAGCACCGCTCCCATCTCGCCCACGGCCTCCTGGGCCTGCGACTGCGCCCGCTGGATCTTCGGCATGATGAGCGCGACGAGCCCGCCGATCACCACGATCACGAGCAGCGTGATCAGCAGCAGCACGCCGTCCATCGCCACCATCAAGGCGATGGCTCCGACCAGCATGAACGCCGCACTGACCGACTCGACGATGCCGTTGGTCAGCACCGCGCGCAGCAGCGTCGTGTCACCGGTCACCCGCGACAGGAGATCGCCGGGCTTGAGCCGGTCCACGTCGGCGACCTTGAGCCGGAGCATCCGGTCGACGAGCCTGCGCCGGGCGCCGAGCACGATGCCCTCGCCAGTGCGCTCCATCAGATAGCTGCCGGCGGCCGACACGACGGCGCCGATCAGCACCGCCGCGGTTAACCCCAGCAGCGGCCCGGCCATGGACCCGCCTTGGCCGAAGGCGTCCACGACGTACTTGGCCAGCAGCGGCATCGCGAGCCCCGCCGCCGATCCGATCAAGCCCAGCAAGCCGCCCACGAGCAGGACCTTCCGGTGCGGGCGCACGTAGGCGAGCAGTTCCTTGATCACCACATCTCCTCTCACGACACATCTCGATGTGCTCCAACGAACGGGATGACGATATCCACACCGGTCAACCTAAATTGACGACCTAAGTATGTCAACTTTGGTTGACCCTCCTCCTTGAGGAGGAGACCGACATCCGGATGCGGCCCACGGACGAATAGGGCGTCGAGGAACCCGGCCGGAACCTCGCACCAACCGATCAGCCCTTCGAAAGGACCGAAAATGGAGCTCCGGATCAACCGGCGCGCTCTTGTCGGACTTGGCCTCGCCGCAGCGGTTGCCGCGTCGTCGTTGGCCGTGCTCCGTACCGACTCCGGCATGGCTTCCTCGCACCGCGAGGCCCCCATGACCGCGGGTCTGCCGCAGATCGACAACACCGACGTGTACGCGTTCGTCAGCCCGGACAAGGCCGACACGGTGACCCTGCTGGCCAACTGGAACGGATTCCAGGAGCCCAACGGCGGCCCCAACTTCTACCCGTGGGACACCCGCGCGCGGTACAACATCAAGATCGACAACAATGGTGACGCCAAGACCGACATCACCTACCAGTGGACGTTCCGCGACGAGGACAAGCGCGGCAACAGCACGTTCCTGTACAACAACGGCCCCGTCACCTCGCTGAACGACCCCAACCTGCTCTTCCGCCAGCGCTACACGCTCAAGCGCATCACGCCGGGCGGCACCCAGACGCTGGTCTCCGACGGCATCGCCGCGCCGAGCAACGTCGGCCCGGCCTCCATGCCCGACTACGGCACCCTGCGCACCCAGTCCATCAAGGACCTGCCGAACGGCGGCAAGACGTTCGCCGGCCAGTCGGACGAGGCGTTCTTCCTGGACCTGCGCGTGTTCGACCTGCTCTACGGCGGCAACCTGTCCGAGGTCGGTCAGGACACCACCAGGGGCTACAACGTCAACACGATCGGCCTCCAGGTGCCGCAGAAGGACCTCGCGCTCAAGGGCGACCCCAAGCGCAACCCGGTGATCGGCATCTGCTCGACGACCGACAAGTTCAACGGCAGCAGGTACGTCCAGGTCTCGCGCCTGTGCAACCCGCTGGTGAACGAGGTCGTCGCGCCCGCCGGACTCAAGGACGCCTACAACGCCCTGGACCCGTCGAAGGACGCCGACGTGGCGGCCCTGGTCAAGCGGGTCACCGACCCCGAGGTGGCCAGGCTGCTCGAGGCCATCTACGGCATCAAGGCGCCCGCGACCCCGCGCAACGACCTGGTCGAGATCTTCCTGACCGGCATCGCCAAGCAGAACGGCCCCATCAAGGCCGACCTGAACTCGCAGGTGCTCAACAAGGACGCGGGCAAGCTGCGTCCCTCCGAGCAGTTGCGGCTCAACATGTCGATCCCGCCCTCGAAGGACCCGAACAGGCTCGGCGTCCTGGCCGGTGACCTGCAGGGCTTCCCCAACGGCCGCCGCCTCGGCGACGACGTCGTGGACATCGAGCTGCAGGCCGTGGCCGGCGCCGCGCAGTCCGGCAAGCTCGTGCCCGGCCTGACGGACAAGGTGGACAAGAACGACAAGCCGTTCGGGCAGTCGTTCCCGTACATCCCGCTGCCCAGCAACGTCGCTGTGAACCAGCGCTAGACCCCGACCGGCCGGCTTCCCTCTCTCCAAACCGGCCGGTCCACCCCGGCGGCAGACCCCCGTCTCCCATCGTCTGCCGCCACAGAGAGGGCCGGCCGGCCGTGTTCCCCGTCACGGCCGGCCGTCCCGACACCCAGCTCTGGAGCCTTCGACATGCGCACCCTCGGGATATTCGCCGGATTCGCCCTCATCGGGGCAATGATCTTTACGATCGTCTCCTTCTCCACCACGCCCGCGACCGAGCCCGCGGCGGCGGCCAAGCCCCACACCGAGACCCTCCAGGAACGGCTCAGGCGCCTGCCCGGCGACTACCGCGGCTGGGCAGAGCTCGGCGCCCAGTACGTGGACCAGGCCAGGATCATCGGCGACCCGTCGTACTACACCAAGGCCGAGGGCGCGCTCGACACCGCCGCCAAGCTGAAGCCCGGCGACGACGCGGTGCTGGCGGGCCAGGCCGCCCTGGCGGCCGGCCGCCACGAGTTCGCCGAGGCGGCACGGCTGGCCGAGCGGGCCCTCGACGCCAACCCGTGCTCCGCCATGGCCTACGGTGCGCTGGCCGACGCCAAGACCCAGCTCGGGGACCTGCGCGGCGCCGAACGGGCCGTGGCCAAGATGCTGGACCTGCGCCCGGGGGTGGCGGCGTTCGCCCGCGCCTCCTACGCCGCGGAGCTGCGCGGCGACGTGGACGGGGCCCGCAGGTACCTGGACTACGCGCACCAGGACGCCTGGCTCCCGGCCGACCTCGCCTACGCCCGCTACTACCTGGGCGAGCTGGCGCTGCACGAAGGCGACCTGGTCACTGCCAACGACTGGTACACCAAGGCACTCCAGGCCTACCCCGCCTACACGCCGGCCCTGGCCGGCCAGGCCAAGGCCGCGGCGCTCGGCGGTCGCCTGACCGAGGCACTCGACATCTACGGGCGGGTCGTCGAACGACTCCCGCTCCCCCAATACCTCATCGAGCAGGGCGAGACCCAGCTCAAAGCCGGTGGGCGGCCCGACTGGACGCTGCTCAAGGCGCAATGGCAACTGCTCGATTCCGCCGGGGTGCGGGACAACCTGACGCGGGCCGAGTTCGCGTCCGACCACGAGGACCCGGAGCTGGCCGTGAAGTACGCCAGGGCCGAGTACGACCGCAACCGCAACCCCGTCTCCGCCGACGTCCTCGCCTGGTCCCTGTACAAGGCGGGCAAGCCGGAGGAGGCGCTGCCGTACGCGAAGAAGGCCACCTCGACCGGCTGGCGCAACCCGCTGATCCGCTACCACCGCGCCAAGATCGAGCAGGCTCTGGGCCTGCCGGCGCGGGTGGACCCCGGCTTCGATCCGTCACTCTCCGCCCTCGCGAGGTTCTCATGAGACCGGTCCGGCTCGGCCTGCTGTCCGGGGCGGCGGCCCTGCTGCTGTCCCTGTGCGCGGGCGTCCTGCTGCCCGCCTCGGCCCAGGCTGTGTCGTCGCTGCACCCGCTGGGCAAGTTCACCGCCAACCACTACAACGGCCTGCGGATCACCCCGGCCGAGGTACGCAACCTCGCCGTCGTGGACCTGGCCGAACTGCCGACCCTGCAGGCCAAGCCGCAGGTCAACGCCGGGTACGCGGCCCGCCGCTGCGCCGCGCTCGCGGCCGCCCAACGTCTCGTGGTCGCCGGGAAGGCGGTGCCGTGGCAAGTGGCGAGCTCGGAGTTCGCCTACGCCCCCGGCGAGGGAGGTCTCCAGACCAGCCGCCTGACCTGCCGGCTCGTCGCCGCGGTCCGCGCCTCGGGAGACGTGGAGTTCACCGACGGGTTCGAGCAGGACAGGATCGGCTGGCGGGAGATCACCGCCGTCGGCGACGGGGTGCGACTCTCGCGATCGTCGGTGCCCGCCGTGAGCGTGAGCCGGGAGCTGCGGGCGTACCCGGACGACCTGCTGTCCGACCCGCTCGATCAGCGCACCGCCACGCTGACCGCGTCCGCCGTGCCCGGGTCCGGCACCATGTCCGACGTGCCCGGGTCCGGCACCATGTCCGACGTGCCCGGGTCCGGCACCATGTCCGACGTGCCCGGGTCCGGCACCATGTCCGACGTGCCCGGGTCCGGCACC
>NZ_JBQQBQ010000051.1:0-70050 GCF_052245915.1 Nonomuraea sp. 10N515B | reverse complement strand
GCTGGATCGTCGAGCAGACCAACGGCACCTTGATGCTCCACCGGCGGCTGGTCCGCGAGTATGAGCATCTGCCGGCCAGCTCCGAATCACGGGTGCACTGGGCGATGACCGACGTGATGTCCCGCCGGCTGACCCGCGCCCCAGCCCCTTCGTGGCGGTCGACATGACCAGGCCCGGCCGGCCGGATCCCGACCCCGGGACATGGCTCCTGAACAAGATCGACGCACGGGAGCAGGCCGTGACCTGCCAGATCGAGCAGGCCCAGGCAGAGATCCACGTGCTGACCGCACGCCTCGGAGAACTCACCGAGACGATCGAGCATCTGCGGATCACCCGCAAGACCCTGCTCTCGCTCGCCCACGAACCCGACACCGAGCCGGTCGCGGCACCTCCCGCACTGCCTGACAACCCGGCCTACCAGCAGATTCTGACCGTCTTCGCCGACCTTGGCCGCCCCCTGCGGGCTCGCGAGCTGTGTGAGGCTCTCGACCTGCCCCTGGCGCACAACAGCATCCAAAACGTCCGCGCCAAGCTCAAACGCCTGGTCAGCCACGGCGTCCTCGTGGAGAACGAGCCGGGTTTGTTCGCTCAACCGCTCCCGTAGCCCGGCGAACCCTGCCCTGACCAGCCTGCACTATCCAGCGCAAGCGACGAAGCGGACATCAACTCGCGTAACGCCCTCTCAGAAGCAGGCCATACTCAGCATTAACTGGCAGGGGTCTTTTCTGGGCGGTACGCGGTTCGACAAGTTCATCGCGGAGGTACGCGTCGAGCGCTACAACGTCATTTATGGGAACGAGCAATGCAACTGGAAGAACGACCTCAACAGCATCTCCGACTCCGAGGGCAGGATGTGGGACTGCTACGCCTACTACAACTCATCCCTCAACGGTGGGTGGACCGCCGACGGGAGGATCATCTATAACATCAACAACGACGGCAAGGGTGACATGACCTGGGATCTCACCGGCTCCGGTTACGTCGCCGTGGCGCCGGACGGCACCGAGATCGAGCAGCCCTCGACCGAAGAGCCAGCCTCCTGAGCTTAGTGATACGAGATGGGTGTAGTTCTTCCGCAATGACTGGTTAGATCAGGCTGTCAGGGTGTATCCATCGTGGTGACGGCTGTGGTGAACGCGCTGGTTCTCGCGGTCGACGTGGAAAACCCAGTACTGATCGAGATCCCTGTTGGCGATCACAGCGCGAATTTTCAAGATGGCCTCGGCTCCAGCCAGTCCCCACCTGGCTCCGGTGATCTCCAGCGGTTTCACGATCAAACAGCCAGGCCAGCAAACGCCCAGCTCAGCAGGTCACTGCGGAAGAGCTACACCCAATTCGAAGAGCCGTTATGCGCCGGAGCGCTCCGCCGGCAGGAAGATCGTCTGCTGATTTTTGCGGGCAGTACGGGCGGCCGGAATGCGGGCGGCGGTTGCAGCGGGCAGTTTGGTGGCCGCTTCCTCCCAAGGGCAGAACTGGGCGGCGTCAAGTTCGTCCGTCTGCAATCGGATACGGGAGGGGTCGGTGATGGTGCCGCCGTCGAAGATGAAGTTCATCATCGGGCGCCGCCGATCACCCATCGGCGGAGCCCAGTCGACCACGAGCAATGGTCCGAGCCGGACCTGCAGTCCGAGTTCCTCGGCGACCTCGCGCACGGCACAAATGTGGGGAGGCTCTCCGTCGTCAACCATCCCCCCGGGTACGGCCCAGTAACTGCGGTAGTTGGGTTTGACCAGCAGGACGCGATCGGCGTTGTCGGTGAGCAGCATGCACGCTGACACGTGAACAGTGGGCAGGCTGGCATACCACTCAGCGGGCGGCAGATAGGGCTGGCTCACCTCATCCAGGCTACTCCCGCTCGACCTAGCCGCCTGCCGCTTGGCCTGTCCGCTCTGCTAGTAGCTGGTCCGGCAGTTGATCGAGGAAGGTCCTTACCTCGGCGATGGGCTGGTGCGGGACGAGCACGTCGGCTAGCAGGGTGATGCGGGCGGCGACACGGCGCGAGCGGATCCGCCGAGCCAACTGCAGCGTCTGCAGCGCCAGGAGCGCGGCCTGATCGATGTGGCCGGCCCGGGCGTGTGCGGTCGCGGTGAGCGCGGTGTGAAGAGCTCGGGTGCGCATGTTGGCCGGGCCGAGGTCGAGGGCCTGCTGACGGTAGCGCAGCGCCTGACCGGGTTGCCCAAGATCGAGCAAGGACCGCATCGCGGTGCCGGCCAGGTGCGCGGGACTGAAGTAGCAAACCCAGGCCGGAGCGGTGGCATCGGCGCAATCGAGGGCGCGCTTGGCACGCGCGATCGCCTTCTCAAAGCCTTGCCGGTCACCGGTCAGGGCATGCGCGTTGGCCGCAGTGGCGTGCAACCGGGCGGCCACCGTCGCGCAGGGACGGCGGCCGGCGCCTTCCACAGCGGCCTGGGCCAGCCGGACGGCCTCGCCGGGCAGGCCGAGGAAGATCGCCTGGGTGGCGAGGTTGGCAAGAATGTGCGCTCCGTGCAAGCGGTCACCGGCGGCCTTGGACAGACGCAATGCCTGGATGAAGCCACGCTCGGCGGCACCGTGGTCGCCGATGTCGAAGGACATGAATGCAGCCATTCCGGTTAGTTCGGCCGCTACGGCGAACAGCTCCCTTCCGACGGTGTCGGGGTAGCGTCCGCGCAGTAGTGGTGCCACGTCGCGGGTGAGGAAATCGCCCAGGAACGCTCGAGCGTGCCCGCCTCCATGCCGCCGGTCGAGTTCGAGGAACTGCTCGGCGCATGAGCGCAGCACCTGTACGTCCATGGCGTCGACAGGCCGTCCCGCCGCCCTTGCCACGCTGGCGTCGGGTGGATCGAAGTGCCAGCGCCACCCGGCCTGCTCGGCCGCATTGGCGACGAACGGCGCCGAGGAATCCGGTATCGCCGGCGAGGAGGACGTGCCGCCGAGTCGGCGCCACAGCCCGGCGGCGTTCTCAATAGCCGCGGGCACGCTGGTTGGGAACAGCAGCGCCTGCGCGTCGGCGTCGGCCGCCAAGGCGGCGAAGCCGAGGTCGCTGGCCTGTACGGCACGGCCGAGCCGGGCCGCTAGCAGCTCGGCGATGAGTTCAGGGGCCGGCTGTTCCGGGCAACGGCCGCGGAGCCACCAGTACACCGACGCGCCGTCGTAGCGCAGGACCAGGCCATACCGGTCGGCAGCGGCCTGGTTGACTTGGCGGGCGAACGCGGCCAGCGAACGGTGGTATGCCGCCTCGGTGAGCAAGACCTCCAGCTCACGATTGGTGACTGGCCGTGTCATACCGACGCCCTTCGGTGGCCTACAGGGGTCATTGTCACCGAGGGCATTCATGACCAAACCCACGGCCCGACCGCGCAAGAAGCGCGCAAGGCACGCAGAGGTGCTCGCACAGGCGCGCAGGCTGCTCCATCTGCCCAGAGGCGGCGGGCTGGGCGGACCGTGAAGGCCGACGGCGACCATCCAGGTTGCGCCGACCGACCAGGGACACACTGCCAATGACGTTGCGCACCGACCTCCCCATGCCACGGCGGCTGTCCGGCGGCGCCGGCGACTTCGTCCGCCGCGGCGGCCAGCTGCGAGTCTCGCTCACCCCCCGCTGCCAGCTCGGCTGCTGGTTCTGCCACAACGAAGGAGAGATCCCGCCACGCATCACGCACCACGATCGCGCCATCCAGCCCCGCCGCCGAGCGCTGAACGCCGCCGACTTCCTGTCCGCTATCAATGCGATGACCGCCACAGGGATCCGCCGCGTCTTCTTCACCGGAGGCGAGCCACTGCTGTCCCCGCTGGCCCGCCCGATCCTGCAGGGCCTGCCGGCACACCGGATGGGTGACTACACAACCACGTTGATCACCAATGGGCTCACGCTTACCAAGGACCTCGGCTGGCTGACCGACACCGCGCTGGACCGGATCAAGGTCTCGCTGCACTACTTCTCCGACGCCTCCATCGCCGCAATCGCCGAGGGCAAACCCGGCGACATCGCCAAGATCAAAGCCGGGATCGAGGCGGCCATCGGGCGCATCCCAATCGTGGAGCTGAACCTGCTATTGCAGGAGCAGAACGCCCACGAAGTGATGGACATCATCGCCTACGCCCGCGAGTTGGGCACCAGCCTCCAGATCATCGAACTGGTCAGCACCGACCACAACGAGCACCTGGGCGGCGTCAAGGTCCCCTCCAGCGACATCAGCGCCTACCTGCGCTCCTTCGCAACCGCCGAAGACATCGTCACCTCCGGCACTGGGCAGGGCCGCCGTGTCTTCACCGTCCCCGGCCGACACGGTGAGATGACCATCGAAGTCATCGACGCCTCGCTTGGCCGTCACCACGTCGGCCAGTGCGCGGCCTGCCCCGAGCGGCCGCGCTGCGTCGAGGGCTTTTGGGCGCTGCGCCTGGACTCGGCCGGCGCCCTGAGCCCTTGCCTGCTCCGCCCCGACTTGCGCCTGGACGTGACTCCCTACACAGAGGATCGGACCGCAATGCTGGCGGCCGTTTCCGCGCACCTGGACGCCTTCACCGAAGGGACGCTGCAATGACCATCGCCGCACCCCACGTCAGCATCGGCCACCTGCTTCCCACGGCTTACCAACAGGCCGAAGCGCCACGATCGGGGATCTTCGTGGTTCTGGAGGGGATCAGCGGATCGGGTAAGTCCACCCTGGCCGCACACCTGGCCGACCGACTCGGCTGCTGCTCCTTCCACACGGTCCCTTCCCCCATCTCGGGCTTGCAGCCGTACATCAACACGCACGCCCGCGCCCTGCCTCAGCTCGCCTTCTATCTGGCCGGTGCGCTGCATGCCGCCGACTTGGCCCGCGAAGCGCTGCAGAGCGGGCACGCGGTGGCAGACCGCTACGTCAACTCCGTCATCGCCAACCACGCCGCTGTGCACGGCCTGGACAACGCCACCGTCACCGCGACCATTGCCCCGTTCACCGGCTACCTGACCCAGCCGGACCTAACCGTCTACCTACACACCGACCTGGACGAGCTGATCGAGCGGATGACCGCCAGGCCCGATCAGAGCGCCGCCGACCGCGACCTGATCGCCAACCGTGCCCTGCTGCGGCGGCTACAGGAACACTACGACCACATCGCTGCCACCGATCCGACCGCTTACCACTTGCGCACTGACGGCCGCACCGCGGCTCAGCTCGCCGCCCATCTCACTGACCTGATTCACGCGATGGCCCACAGTCAGGCGCCACGCACCCGCGTCTGACGGCTGTCCTTGGGGCGGCCCATGCCGAGAACACCCGTGCTCCCCGCAAGGTGCGATAGCGTGACCTGTCCAAGGGCATCGTCACCGCGGGGAGTACGGCCATGGCCGCACCAGCCGAGACCTTCCGGCCCCATGTGGGGGTGCACCTGATCCTCATCCGCGGCGGCAAGGTGCTGCTCCTGCTGCGAGCGAACACCGGCTTCGCCGACGGCTCCTGGTCGGTGCCCGGCGGCTGCCTGGACGCCGGCGAAACCCTGCCCGAGGGCGCGGCCCGCGAGGCTCGCGAAGAACTTGGCATCGTCATCGACCGCGCCGACCTGGCCTTTGCGCACCTGTGTCACCATGCCGACCCCGACGGCCAGGCCCGCATCGGCGTGTTCTTCGCCGCCACCCGCTGGGCGGGAGAACCCGTCAACGCCGAGCCCAGCAAATGCGACAAGATCGATTGGTTCGGCCTCGACGACCTGCCCGCCGACGTCGTCAGCTACATCCGCACCGGAATCGACGCATATCGCTGCGGCCAGGCCTTCAGCCTCGACGGCTGGACCGCACCCGAGCACCTCTAATTCGAGGGTCTTTCCCAGAGGACTGGGGATACTACTGGAACGACTTGCGACGTCCTGCCCCCAGCGGAGGGTGGACATCACCAGTTGGCCTGGCGACACCGATTCCTTCGTCGACGCCATGGTCTGGCTGGTCAGTCGAGCCGGTTGCCAGCCCGATTTGGGTCCGGGACACCGCTGCCGGCGGCGCATTTCGTGGTGCGCGGCAGGCAGGTGGCGGGGCGGCTGCTCGTCCGCCGCCAGCACCGCTTCTGGCGGTGGCGCTGGTGACCGGAAAGACTGCTTCATGCCGCCTGTGACGAGCCTCTTGTACGGGTGCGCAGGCGTGCGTTTCCCTGGCCCAGCCACCTTGTCATAAGCGTTATTGCGGCCCGTGTCTGGCAGGCATCAACCTGCGATGGAGGCGTTGGCCTCCGTGATGAACTTCCGTGCGGCGTCGTCAGGGGTCATCCGGCCGAACAACACCTCATCCGTATACCGCTTGAGGATGCCCTCCATGGCGCTTGCGAGCTTCGGCGGGGCGGCAGGCGGATCCGTGAGCTCGCCCTTGATCTCGTCGAGGAAGGCCAGCGTCTTCCTGTCAGTCTCCGAAAGCTTGTCCTGGACCGCCGCCAGTACCTTGGAGCTGGCCGGAAGGCCGCGGTCACTGAGGATGATCCGGCCCGCCTCCGGGTCGTTGATCATGAAGTCGATGAACTTGGCGGCCTCGGCCGCGTGCTCAGACTTCGCCGAGGCGGTGTAGAACATCGCGGGCTGCAGGAACATGCCGCCGGCGGAGGCGTCCTGCGCCTTCGGCATCCGCAGCAGCTCCATTTCCTTGCCGCCCGACGCCTTGCTGATCGCGCCGAGCTCGTTGCTCCACCACATCCCCATCGCGCCGTTTCCGGTGGCGAACAGCGACCGGTCCGCGTTCTGGGCACCGAGTTCGAGGCTCTTGGGGATGTCAGGAGAACCCTTGGTCTTGGCCAGCTTCCGGTGGATGGCCCACCATGCCTTGAGCGTATTGGGCGAGACGCCCATCTTGTTGCCGTCATAGAAGCGCTCGCCCCGCTGAGCGGCGAAGATCTGCAGGAAGGCCGGGTTGAAAGCCTGCTGCGTGCCGTAGACCTTGCCGCCGGCCCCTGCGGTGATCTTCGCGGCCAAGTCGATGTATTCTTCCCAGGTCCACGTGGTGTCGTCGGGTAGTTTCTGCCCCGCGCTCTCGATCGCCTTCGGGTCCACGACCAGGGACCAGGCGTTGACTCCGGTGGGGATGGCGACCTGCTTGCCGTCGATCACGCCGGTGGCCAGCACCTTGCCGTCGATGTCGGCAGTGTTGACCCTGCTGGAGAGGTCGGCGAGTGTGCCGCGCTCGGCGTACTCCCGCAGGCCGCGGATCTCGATCGTGATGACGTCAGGCGTATCCTCGCCCGCGACCTTCGTAGCCAGCGTCTCGTAGTAGCTGCCGAAGCCGGAGAACTCTCCCACGACGTCGATGTCCGGGTTCTTCGCCTCGAACCTCTTGATCGCCTCTTCGGTCATCTTCTGCCGAGCGTCAGTGCCCCAGTAGGAGAAGCGCAGCTTGATCTTGCCGTCGGCGCCTTCGCCGCCGCAGGCCGCAGTGATCACCAGCACAGCAGTGGCCAGCAACGCTACCGTCCACATCTTCTTGCCAGAGCCCACGGCTCTACCTCCTGGGGGGTGGGAGGGACCTGCTTCGGTCCTGGGGTGGTCACACCATGGATCAGGTACTTCGTCCGGCCAGGAAGAGGTCGAAGATCAGCCCGAGCGCGCGTTGATCGGCATGGCGAGCATCGGGGCCCACGACGACTCTCCACCGGAGTCAAAGAATCCTGCAAGGCTACCGGGACAGTGAAGTTGTCGGAAGTTATTCAGATAGAGGAAAAGGCCGAGAAAGTCGGTCCGTACCCAAATGGGCGTTTAATCCTTTCCGATCCCGCGTTCAGGTAATGCGTCATGCGGAGCGGGGTGACAGGGCCTCGTAGTCGCGGGTTTGGCAGAAGGGAAACATGAGCCAGCCTCGGGGCGCGCTTGGCCATCCATCGGGTGCGGAAGCCACATAAGCCCCGGCTCGGCCATCGACTGATCGCGGCACGTTTCGGGAAATCTCGCTTGTCAATTGCATAGACGAGAATGTGGGTCCCTCCTTCGATGGAAAGGTGCGTGCTCATGCCTCGATTGCTGCGCCGTTTGGCGGTCATCGCAGCAAGCCTTCTCCTCGCGGCGGCGACAGTCGTCGTGCCGGCCTCGGCATCCTCCGGTCTCGCGGCACCCAGGATCGTCTACATCAAGCAGAAGAACTCCCCCACCCGGCACCTCGGAGTGCTCGGCTTCGCCGAATCCCGGGATCCGGTGAACCAACTGCTCGGCTCGGAGCAGTTATGGGAGATGAACGTCGTCTCGACGCACCAGGGCGCGTGGGTCGTCACCTTCAAGCTGTATGGGTCGAACCTGTGCCTGGACAAGTCCCTCGACACGTCCACGAGCAACATCGTCTACCTCTACAGCTGCCTGGGGACGGCCAACCAGCGGTGGCTCCTGCAGCGAACGGGATCCGTCACCGGCGCGAATCTGCATTACATCAGGACCTATTATCAGGGCACCCCTGGAAACTGTCTCCGTACTTACACCACAGGCAATTCCATCGTCTGGAATTGCGCGGATGAGCTGGACGAATACGCCATTTACGTGATCTGAGCCGAATGACGAGACCACCTCCTCATGCCGATCCACGCGTTTACGAGGGCAGCGTCGTACGGGGCTGCCCAACGTGGGGCCTCTGGCTGGAGGTGGAGATGGTGCCCCTGCGGCATCGGGCGCCGGCGAGTCCTGACTTGGCTCACGTTCAAGATCAAATCCGAGTCGTAGGTCGCAGGCCTTCGGGGGCAACAAGGCTGAGACGCACACCATGCTCCCGGTGGTGGCGACCCGCCTCCCCAGAGGTGACGCGACCGTAACTCTGAGTGATTTGTCCAGGCGCTTCCCTTACGCACCCTTGGCGCTGGACTGGTCTTATCCCGCCGCTCGCCATGGTGGTTGCGAACATTCCCCCAATTCGCACCAGAGCATGGGAGATCATGATGAATCTTCGAGTTTCTGCCTGCGCAGCCTTCGCCGCAGGAGCCGTTCTTCTCGTCACGGCCACGGGCGGCGGCCAGGCGACGGCCCAGACCCACGCGGCGTCCGCCGCAGCCAAGCCGGCCCAGCCAGCCGCCGCGGCCAAGCCGTCCAAGGCGCAGATCGCGGCACTCTTCATCACCTGGAACGCCGCCCTGACCAGCGGCGACCCCAGAAAAGTCGCCGACCTGTACGCGCCCGGCGCCGTCCTTCTCCCCACCGCCTCGCCCAAGATCCGCACCAACCGCGCGCAGATCGTGGACTACTTCGAGCACTTCCTGCAGAAGAAGCCGACGGGCAAGAAGATCCGTACCATCGTCAAGGTCCTGGACGCCGACACCGCGATCGACACCGGCCTGTACCGTTTCACCCTCACCGGCAAGGACGGCAAGAAGCAGGCGGTCGACGCACGCTACACGTACCTGTACGAGAAGCGCGGCGGCAAGTGGCTGATCGTCAACCACCACTCCTCGGTGCTGCCGCCCGAAGACTGATCCGCACACACAGCCCGCCGCCGGGAGCGTCGCGCAAGGCGACGCTCCCACCGTCGTCGGTCACCAGTTGCTTGACGATGGCCAGGCCCAGGCCGGAGCCGGCCCGCCCGGTGAGTCCCCGGCCGCGCCAGAACCGGTCGAAGGCCCGGGCCTTCTCAGCCGGCGGCATGCCGGGCCCTTCGTCGAAAACGTCGAGCACGACTTCGTCGCCGCGCGGTTCCACCCGCACCGCGATCGTGCCGCCGTCCGGAGAGACCTCCAGGGCGTTGGACAGAACGTTGTCCAGGACCTGGTCGAGATGGCCAGGGCTGGCCATGACGAGAGGGCGGGGATCGGGCGGCCACGCGATCGTGAAGCGCACGCCCCGCTCTTCACCCGCCACGCGCCAGACGCCGAGGCGCTGCTCGACGATCTCGGCAAGCGGCAGCGGCTCGGCGGCGGTGGCCTCGCTCTCGGCCCTGGCCAGTACCAGCAGGCCGTTGACCAGGCGGCTCATGCGGACGACCTCGGCTGTCGCCTGTTCCACGTCCTCCCGTACGTACTCGTCGTCGACGCCGTCGGCGATGTTGTCCAAGGACAGCCGGAGCGCGGTGAGCGGCGTGCGCAGCTGGTGGGAGGCGTCGGCGACGAAGACCCGCTGGGCGTTGATCAGGGTCTCCAGCCGTTCGGCGCCGGAGTTCAGGGTCCTGGCGAGGGTCTGCGTTTCGGCCGGGCCCGTGACTGGGGAGCGGGCGGTGAGGTCGCCGTCGCCGAACTTGCTGGCCATCTCGTGCAGCTCGCGCAGCGGCCGGGTGAGCCGCCGCGCGGTGAGCGTCCCGAGCACCGCCGCCACCGCCACCACGGCGGCGGCCAGGACCGCGCGGAAGCCCCAGACCTGCCACAACCGGTCGTTGAGCTCGCCGGGTGGGTAGACGATCCGTACCGCGCCGACGATCCGCCGGTCGGCGGCCCGCGCCGGCACCGTCACATAGAGCGAGGAGTCCCAGCGGACGGTGACGTCTCCCTGGAGCGCGCGGGTGAAGTCCGCGTCGCCGGCAGCCGTGGGCGCGGGCAGCGGCGGCACCGCGCCCCCGCGGAAGGAGATCACCTCGACCCTGCCGGGTGTCTCCTGCCCGTACGCCTCCGCCATGCGAGCCAGGGCCTGCCGGGAGGGCACGTCGTCATTGGCCAGCAGCAACGCCATCGTGGTGGCCTCACGGCGGACACCCAGCTCGATGTCCTCGCGCAGTTGCGTGGTCAGCGTGAAGGCGACGGGAACGGTGAAGGCCGCGAGCGCGACGGCGACCAGCAGCACATAGCTGACGATCAACTGCCGGTTCATGGTGATCTGGGGCCGACGACGAGCCGGAAGCCGACACCCCGCACCGTCTCGATGGCGAGCACGCCGGCGAACTTGCGGCGCAGCGCCGCGACGTGCACGTCGAGGGTCTTGGTGGGGCCGAACCAGTTGGCGTCCCACACCGCTTCCATGATCTGCTCGCGGGTCATCAGCGCCCCCGGCTCCTCGGTCAGGAAGGCCAGCAGCTCGTACTCCTTGGGGGTGAGCGGCACCTCCTCGCCGTCGACGTACGCGCGGGCGGCTCTGCGGTCGACGCTCAGCCGGCCGTAGCGGTCAGGCGCGACTTCCACCTTCTCCTGCGGCGGCTTCACCCGCCGCATCACCGCCCTGATGCGGGCGATCACCTCGCGTACCCCGAACGGCTTGGACACGTAGTCGTCGGCGCCGATCTCCAGCCCGACCACGCGGTCGGTCTCGTCGCTGCGCGCGCTGATCACAATGATCGGCACCTCGCCCCGGGCTCTCAGCGCACGGCACACGTCCAGGCCGTCCGCGTCGGGCAGCCCGAGGTCCAGCAGGACCAGATCGGCGGGCTCAGCCTGCAGCGCCGCCGCTCCGGTCGTGACCCAGACCACCTCGAACCCGTACCGCGTCAGGCCGCGGCGCAGCGATTCAGCGATCGGCTCGTCGTCTTCCACCAGCAGTACGCGCACAAGAGCATCCCGGAAGTGCAGTCGCGGTTCGGATGACAGGGGAGTTTATGGCCTGCCTGGCGTATCCGGGCCGGTGGGCAGGGATGTCGCGCCGCCTACGTTGATGATCGCCGACCGGGCGTTCGCCGCGGATGGTTCGCTGCACTACCCGTCCATCGACCGGACGCTGACCACCGTGCCCGGCGTCGCGACGGCTGCGAGTCCTCCTGCAAGGGAGGATGAGCCTGATCGTGTTCCGCCCAGCGCGCCGCGGCACATCGCTGCCGCGGTGAAGGCGCAATGCCGAGCCAGGCCCGCCGTACTTCTGCTGGTCACGTGACCATGGCAAGCTCGTAGGCCGAGATGGGACGGAAAGTGGACAGCGCTGCCACCAGGTCAGCCTCAGCGATGCTCGAACCGTTGAGCATGACCAGCGCATCGCCCGACCTGGCGAAGACGGTGACCCATGAGGACCCGGCACCGGTCCGGACCCATCGGTCGCCTGGGAGCGATTTGCACCGCAGTGGAACTCCGTAGTCCTCGGTGACCGCCAGGCAGGAATCTCGCGGGTTTCCAGCCGCGGCGGGCCAGACCGTGACCTGGATCTCGGAGAATCCCCGATTCGGCGTGGCGTCCCGCCAGTACTCCAGCCAGGTGGACGGTTCCGGCTCCCGCTGCCCGGCGGCATTGAGATCCACGTGGACCAGCCGGTATCCCTGGATCGCTGGAGCGATCAGCGGCACGCCGGACCTCTCGAAGCTGCGGACTTCAAACCAGGCCAGGATCTGCGGCTTGTACTGCGCCGCGCCCCAGGATCCGAGGGGCACGGTTACGACCAGGGCTACCGCCCACCAGCGAAGGGGCGACATGAACGACCACGCCGACAGGGCGAAGCCGACAGCACCACCGACCACGTAGACAGGGGCGACAAGGGCCGGTAGAGGTCCGAGCAGCTCCGACTCCGGGACCGGCACCAGCACCGCGAGGGCACCGATGAGCAACCAAGTCGCAGAGCCCCCGACAAGACCGACCATGCCCCAGCGCGGCAGCCCGGCCATCTGCGCACCCACTGTGCCCAGGATTATCGCCAGGAGGAACATTTCCGGCAGGAGAGCGGCCCCGTCGAGCTCTTCCTCCTGCATGCCCACCCAGATGATGGCCGTGGGGATAATGCCCGTCACCAATCCGATGAGGGCTGCACGCCCCAGGACAGCTCTGGTCGATAAATCCTGCATGTTCCTATTGTTGCCGCTGGCCATGCCAGAACGAGTCCAGAACAACTCGATCGAGGGCGAAGGTGAGCTGGTCAGCCATCGCGGGAGAGCCGCTGACCTTGTACTGATCAGCGGCCCGAACCCTCGGCGACGATGGTGTTGATCGAGCGGGGACTCGGGAAGCGCAACCACCTTTCGCGAAGTGATCGCGCCCGCGCGGCCTGCTCTCGAGTGGGCGCGTCCAGGGCAGAGCACCGTCAGCCAGAGCCTCACGTCTCGCGACACTATGCGCGACCGCCCAAAAGCTGGCGTTTGGCGTGTTCGGCCAGGGCCTGGTAGATGCTGGCCGGGCTGGGGAACGACCTTTGCGCCCGCCGGTGGGGATGATCAGGTCGGGCTGGATCGGTTCGACGGACTCGCGGGCGGCCCTCACGGCGTGGCCGGTCCACTTGGCGTGCCGGCGATCTGGGTGACGAGGAAGTCGAGCCGCTCCGTTTTGCCGTTCGGGGGGATGCGACCCTGCCGACAGGGCAGCTATGCCGCGCAACGCGCTCCGGGTGACTTCGGCGAACAGTTCGCGTCGCAGGTCGCCGCCGTGTGGAACGACTGACCGTACGTAGCTGGGTCAGCGGGTGGCGCTGAGCTGGTCGAGCAGCAGCGTCAGGCGGGCCTCGCGGCCTGAGGCGGGGAGTCGGCCGCCGCGGGACAGGACGATCAGCCCGTGCAGGGCGCTCCAGGCGACTTCCGTCAGGATCGCCGGGTCGCGGCCGTCGGCGAACTGCGCGACCCCGGACAAAAGCGCCTGGAAGCCGTCCCGGAGCGGCTCTGGGGTGTCGTCCTGGCCGAACGGGAGGTCCACGGCCATCGTGAACATGGCGTCGTACAGCGCGGGATTCTCCTCGGCGAACGCCATGTAGGCCCTGGCCAGCCCTTCCAGCACGGCCCGCGGCTCGCCCGTCCGGGTCGCGGCGCGCAGGCGTACGGCCAGTTCCGTGAAGCCCTCCAGCGCCACCGCCGCGACGATGGCGTCCTTGCCGGCGAAGTGGCTGTACAGGACGGGCTGGCTGTACTCGATCTCGTCGGCCAGGCGGCGGGTGGTGACGGCGTCCCAGCCCTCGGACTCGGCCAGCTTGCGGGCGGTCTTGACGATCAGGTCGTGGCGCTGGGCGCGTTCGCGTTCTCTGCGCTGCTGTGTGGACACCCTCCAGATGCTAGCACCGCTAGACAGATGAGCGCCGCTAGGCTAGCGTCGCTAATACTTCTAGCAGCGATCGAAGGAGACGGCATGGTCACCATCGCCACCTGGCTCGCCGGACTGATCGCCATCGGGATCATCCTCATCGGCATCCGCTTCCTGCTGCAGCCGGTCGCGTCGGCGGAGGGCTACGGGGTTCCCGTCTCGATGAACGCGTACCTGACCGTCAAGGGCGTACGGGACATCACGGCCGGGCTCGTCGTGCTCCCGGCCCTCGTGACGGGAAACCAGCACATGCTCGGTTGGCTGATTCTCGCCAGTGTGTTCGCCCCGCTGGGCGACATGGTCGTCGTGCTCAGGAACAGGGGGCCGCGGGCGGTGGCGTTCGGCGTCCACGGCCTCACCGCCGCGGTGATGGTGGTGGTCGCGGCCATTCTCATCCTGGTGTGATCGAGGTTTCGCGTAATCCTTGTCCGGGCTGGTCAGGGCGCCGTCCTTGCCGTAGTGCGGCACGGTATTCCTTCGCATTTTCTGAGAACTCGAAAAAGGGAGACGACGATGACGATCAACGATCTGCGCGGTGTCCTCAAGGGGCGCGTGCTCCTGGCCGATGACGACGGCTTTGAACAGGCGGCCACCGCGTGGAATCTGACCGTCAGGCAGCCTGGGCGGGGCGCTCGCCGAGCCGGGCGGCGGGGCCGGTGCGAGCGGCGCGGTGGCTGAGCCGTACCTGCTCGGCCTGCTGGGTCTCGGCCTGCCGCACGCGGCCGATGCGACGCGCGCCAAGCAGGCCGAGGTCGTGGCCGACCTGGAGGCCTACATCAGCGGCCGCAAGCCGTACACCCTGCTGTCCCCCGGTGAGACGGCGGCGAAGTCCTTCTCCGGCAGCGCGCTCACGCGGCTGCGGGAGATCAAGCGGGCCCGTGACCCCCACAACGTGTTCCGCGCGAACTACCCGGTGCTCGGATAGATCGGTTCCCCCGACGATGCGGCGGTGAACAGCAGCCGGACCAGCAGGCCGGCCACGCCGGCGAGCACCACGAACCAGACATGAGCGCGATCGACCGGGCCGGGCGACAGTAAGGCGCGCCCCAGCTCGGCCACCGCCAGAAGCGGCGCCAGGCCCGCCACGGCGCCGATCACCTGCAGAATCACCAGGGCGGCGAAACTGCCGGCGTGCGGGCGCAGTAGCCCGGCCACGGTGCCGGAGTCCGGCCGGGTGTCACCTACCGAGGGACTCCCGGAGGAAGGCGAGGATCTCCGCCCGCGCGGGCGTCGCCTGGGGTGCCATGCCCGGCATGCTCAGGAACGCGTGCCCCGTCTCCGGGTACTCGCTGAGCCGCGCGGGCGTCCCGGCAGCCTGGAGCCGCTCGGCGTAGCGGCGGCCGTGGTCGGCGATCGGGTCGGAAGTCGGCACCACCACGAGCGCTGGGGCCAGCCCGTTCAGATCGTCGGCGTACAGCGGCGACAGCGCGCGGGCGTCGGCGCCCTCGGGGATGGCGAGCCGCTGGAAGAACCGCAGCACCGGCACGGACAGGGTGGGCGTGTCCGCGTACTGGGTCGTCGAGTCGTACGTCCAGGCCGTCGAGGTCACGTCGACCGCCGGGTTGACCAGCACTTGCGCCCGCAGCCCCAGGCCGGTCCGCCTGGCCCTGATGGCCGCCAGCGCGCTGATCAGCCCGCCGCAGCTCTCGCCGAAGACGGCGACGCGGGCCGGATCGATGTCCCACGTCCCGGCGTGCTCCACCACGTGCCGGAGCACGTCCCAGCCGTCGTCGGCGGCGGCGGACAGCGGCGTCTCCCAGTCGAGGAGGCGGTGCTCGACCGAGACGACGACCGCCGGCAGGTGGGCGGCGAGGTGGCTGTTGACCCAGTCGCTCTGCGCGGCCGTGCCGACAAAGGCGCCTCCGTGCACGTGGATCACGAGGGGCAGAGGGCCTGCGGCCGAGGGGCGGTACACCCGGACGGGGAGCTCACGGCCGGGCAGCGCCACCTGCTGCCAGCCGATCGTGGCACCGGAGTCCGGCTCCCCAGTGATCACCCGTGCCGCCGTGGACGCCCGGACGCGGTTCTCGGCGTCTCTGAAGGCGATCAGTTCCTCGGGCGTCACCGTGGACCAGTCCGGCTCCGCCGGCCGCATCGCGATGATGTCGTTCATGGACCTCTCCTCAGGTTTCGCTACCTCTGGTTTCGAAACCTACGGTAGCGCAACTCGGTATCGTGTGAGCATGACTTCGAGCACACCCGCCCGGCCGCCCGGCCGTCCGCGTTCCGGCATCAACGACGTGGTCTTCGCCGCGACGCTGAGCACGGTCCACGAGCTGGGCTACGCGCGTGCCACGGTGGAGCGCATCGCCGCTGCGGCCGGCATCGCGAAGACGACGATCTACCGTCGCTGGCCGACGAAGGGGGCGCTGATCGTGGACTGCCTGCTCGACGCGTTCGGCCCGGCGCCGCTGGAGGGCGGCAGCCGGGCCGAGATCATGTCCTCGGCCATCCGCTGGACCGCGGGCAAGATCGGCGAGCCGGGGGTGGGCGACGCGTTCGCGGGCGTGTTCAGTGACGGTGTCAGCGATCCGGAGCTGCGCGAGATCCTCTCCTCGCGGCTGCAGGACCCCTACCGGCTCGCGCTCCAGGCCGCGCTCGGCGAGCCGGAGCACCGGGTCCTGTTCTTCATCGACGTCGTCGTCGGGACCCTGCTCCACCGAATGGGCATGACCGGCGAGCCGATGGTCAACGATGACGTCGACGCGCTGGTGGAGATGGTCCTTCCGTTCTTCCGCTGAGGACGCGAGGCCGGCGGATGAAGACGCTCGCCAGGTACGGGGCGGGCAGCAAGGCGCCGCTACTGGCGCGGCTGCACGAGCCGAGGAAGACGTCGACGATGTTGGCGGTGACCCGGTCGTTGGAGGCCGAGGCGATCGACGACGCCCTTGATGGTCACGCCAGTTTGAGCGTCCACGCGGGGTCGCGACCGGCGAAGCCGAGTGCGCGGTCGAACGCCGGCGCGTCCTCGGGGACCTCGACCACCGGTCCGAAGAGTCCTTCCCGGCTGGCTGCCTGGTCCGGTTGCGCCGACGCGCTGGTGAACGCGAGGACGGCCGCCGTGTCGGCGGGGTTGCACGTGAACGGCTGGCCGGTGGCGCGGGCCAGGTCCCAGCCGTGCAGGACCAGTTCGTCCAGCGCGACCATGCCCATCTCTTCAGCGGGCATCGTCACACCGCCGGCCTCGGTCATCCCCTCCCAGGCGATCGGGTCACGCCAGGCCTCCACCAGCTCATCGAGCCGCTGCGGAAGCAGCGTGCGCCACTGCGGATCGAGACGCTCGGCACTCGCGCTCGGCCCCGGTCCGCCTTCCGGCGGGGTCGTCTTGCGGGCCGCCCAGGTGAATGCCAGCGACAAGCCCATGAGGTGGTCGAGCAGTGCGGCGACCGGGGTGCCGGCGCACGGCGTTGGATCGTCCAGTTGGTCCTCGGTCACGCCATCCAACAGGCGCACCACTTCGCGGGCAGCGGACTCCAGATCGATCATGGGCATCGCGGTTTCCTCTCCGTCGGACCTCATTCGCTGCACCCGTGCTGACTCCCCAGGATCGAAGAAGTCATCGGTTGGCGCCGACGATCTCCCGTCCGCGCGGCGGTATCCGTGGAGCGAGTGCGGTCGCGATCACCCACATGTGAGCTCGCTGCGGGCAGGCTCGCCTGGGCCTCGTGGGCGGGTGGGGGTGGCGAGGCGGATGACCTGGAGCCCGGCCGTCGTCCATGCCTGGAAGCCTCCGATCACATCAGTGGCGTTCGCCAGTCCGATCTGCCTGAGGGACGACGCGGCGAGGCTGGAGGAGTAGCCCTCGTCGCACAGGATGATCCACTGGATGTCCGCGGAGGTGGCCTCGGGGATCCGCGCGTCGCAGAGCGGATCAAGCCGCCACTCCAGATGGTTACGTTCGATCACGATGGCGCCGGGCACTTCGCCGCCGCGTCGACGCTGAAACTCCGGCCGCGTGTCCACGATGTAGGCATCGGCGCTGCGCACCGCGGCCCAGGCCTCGACAGGCAGCAGGCGACGTAGTCCGGCACGTGTCTGAGCCAGCAACTCATCGATGCTCACGGCGCTCCAGGGGGTGTGATCTGGCGGAGACGGACGGGAATCGAACCCGCCGCGCCGAGATACTCGGCGCCACCGGTTTTGAAGACCGGGAGAGGCCACCAGGCATCTGGACGCCTCCGGCCGTGATCTTAATCCTCCGGAACGCGAAGGTGGAGGGGTTTCGCCCATCTCAAGATCGTCAGACCGGGTGCCACCTGGCAGGCGGGCACAATGTGAACGCGCGGAGCGCCTGGTCCTTGGCGAAGAGCCGGTCAACCCCATGCCGGCTCATCCGGAAGGCCGCAGTTCGCTGTCCGTGTGGCGTTTCACCTGCCCGGACCGCCGCCGAAGCGCCCGGCCGGAGCTTCGCCGGCGGTCACGGTCGCGGTAAGTGCCGCCGATCCCAGCGTGCCGGAGGCCGCCAGCCCTCCGGTGCTGCTGCCCGAGCTCGTTCCCCCGGCATAGATTTTGTACTCCGCACCCTTCTCGAGACCGGACGAGGAGAAGACGAGGTTCTGGATCGACTTCGAGGTGACGAAGGTGGCCAGCACCTTGCCGCCGGAATCGACGACCTGCAGGGTGGTGCCCGCGGCCACGGCCGAGTCGAGCGTGGCCGACAGCCAGCCCTGAGCCGAGTCGGCGCCCGGCGCCACGGCCATGCCGGCGCTACCGGCGGCCACCAGCGTCCCGCCACTGATCGTGAAGTTCCCGTTGACGTCGAGTGCGCCGTTGCCGTTCTCCGTCGGTCCGTTGACCACGACCGTCCCGCCGGAGATCGTCGCGGTGCCGTTGGAGTCGAACCCGTCACCGCCGGCATCGATCACCAGGGTGCCCCCGGTGATGACAGCTGAGTAGTCGCCCACCTGCTGGCCGCCCCCGCGGCCCGAAGCTGCCCCGTCGGTGGTGCCGCCGGCCGCGTTGACCCCGTCGTCGCTGGACACGAGACTCACCTGGCCGCCGTTGACCGCGATGTCGGCGCCTTCGAGCCCTTCCACCGACGAAGTGATCTTCGTGGTGCCCTCGTCGATCACCAGAGCGCCTTCGGCGTGCACGGCGTCATCTCCGCTGGCCAGGGTCGAGGAGGCGCCGTTGAGGTGGACGGCGGCGTCGCTGTGGACAGCGTCGTCGGAGGAGTCCACCGAGATGGCGCCGCCCTCCAGCACGGTGATCATCCCTGACTTCAGGCCCTTGGCCGAGGTTTCCTCGTCCGGGGTGACGCCGCTCCCGCCGCCGGAGGCGACGGTGAGCTCGCCGCCGGTGACCAGCAGGTCGGTGGCCGCGTCGAGGCCGTCGCCCGCGGCGGTGACCGCGACCGTGCCACCGATGATCGAGATGTATCCGGCGTCGGCATCCTCGGTGTTGTCGGATTTGAGCCCGTCGCCGCCGGCTTGGGTGACGGTGATCGCGCCTCCGTCGACCACCAGGTAGTTCTTGCCACGGATGCCGTCGTCGGCGGCGTCCACGGTGACGGCGCCGGAGGCGATCACCAGACCGTCCGTACTGGCGATCGCGTCGTTGCCCCTGCCGTGTACGGTGAGCGCTCCCTCGCCCGTGATCGTCAGATCGGCGGCGCTGTAGAGGGCCGCGTTGACGTCGGCGTCGTCGGCATAGGAGCCGGCGTCGCGGAGCGTGTTCCGGCTGCCGTCGGCCAGGATGACGATGACCTTGTCCGCTTCGGTGGCGGCGATCGCCGCGCTGGACGAGCTGGAGACGTCGGCGCCGGCGAGGATCAACCGCACGGTGCCGTCCGGGGCATTGACGACAATCTGGCCGTCGGTCAGAGCGCCGGTGAGTCGGTACGTGCCACTGGCCGTGATCGTCACGGTGCCGCCGTCGATCGTGACCGCGTCGCCGGTCGCGGTGGCCGAATCGCCGGTGAGCTTGATGTCCACGACCTCGGACTCCTCCCAGGTCGCGTCGCCGTCCGCGGCGTGATCGGCCTGGTTTCCGGCCAGCACGGCCGCGGCGTCCTGCACGGCGCTCACGTCGGCCACCGCCGCCGCGGTGGCGGGGGTGGTGGTGTTCGGAGTGCTTTCGGTTGAGCATCCGGTCAGCGCCGCACCGGCGAACACCAGCGAGGCGAGCACGGTCGCCACCTTCTTGCGGATCTTCATGGTCATGTCCCGTCGGTCGTGGGGTGGAAGTGGCGCCGCAGCAGGAGGTGCCAGCGGTTCGCGGGCAGGTCAGGGCGTAGGGCGGCCAGCCCGGTGGCGTACTTCGACATCGGGCAGGGCCGGTGCCTCAGCGACCAGAGGAGCCGGTCGACCTCCGAGGCGGCCCGGTCCGACTTGGTTTCGACGATGGCGTGGCCGGCGATCTGGACGGCGGGCCCGCCCGACAGGGCCCAGGTAAGCCCGGTGTCGATGGTCACCCGGCTGCCGGTGGCGGGGACGAACAGCGTCGTACGCCGGTAACACGTGGTCAGCACGGGGATGAACCGGACCGGGCCAGGGTGGATCCGGGCGTCGGCCAGCACCGCGTGGACATAGGCACGGGCGGCGGGTCCGAGCCGTCCGCGGTCGCCGTCGTACGGCATGCGGTGTTTGATCGTGGCGCCACGCCGGCCACGCGTCTTGACCTCAAGGAAGTGCTGGTCGGAGTCGACGTATGTGCGGATCCTGAGCTTGAACCGACGGCGCCGGCGGCGGGCCGCGGCCAGGTAGCCGTCCAGATCCGGGGTGTCGAAGTAGACGGACCGGTAGCCGAACTCGCGGCGGTTGTCGATCTCGAGCACCTTGACGTCGTCCGGCAGACCGCCCAGCAGGATCGGCAGGTCAGCCATCGGCAGGACGTACTTGCGATCCAGCCGGGTCAGCAGCGCGGCCCGGTCCACCAGCTCGTCCAGCCCGATCGGGCTCAGCGTGTCGATCGCCGCGTCCATGACGATCACGCCCGCGTCTCCTGCCCAAGCCTGGGGACGAGCTCCTGCGGCGCCTGCGCCCGGCCGGCCACGTAGCGGACCTCGACCAGGGTGGTGTCGTTGACCAGATCGAGCTGCTTGATCGACAAGTTGGTGACCCGGCCGTTGAGCAGCACTTCGAGGTGTGAGCGCAGGGCCTCCTCGTCGGTGTGCGCGACGTCGAGCCGTACGGTCTGCTGCCGGTGACGGCGGAACATCCGGGGGTGGTCGCCGATGTAGAGCGCGGCAATGATCAGCAGCATCAGCCCAGCTGTGAGCATGCTCACCGATTCCGGCAGCCCGGCCAGCAGGCCGATGGCCAGGGCCGAGAAGTAGTAGGCGATCTCGTGCTGGGCGATCTCGTCCGAGCGCAGCCTGATGATGGACAGGACCCCGAAGAGGCCGAGCCCCAGGCCCAGTCCCACCGTCGAGGAGCTGAGCACCATCGACACCGCGAGCACGCCCACGTTCACACCCAGGAAGGCGACCACCAGATCGCGTCGATGGTGGCGAGGAAAGTAGACGCAGAAGGTCAACACGGCGATGGCGGCCAGGTCAGCGGCGATGATCATCAGCTGTTGCACGGGAGATCCTTTGGTCTGGGCATGGCCTCAACCATCGGCGGCGGGCATTGAAGAGCTCTTGAACTTTCGTAAGACGCGGCTGAGAAATGCGCTCAAGCGTCGCCGATGTCCGCCCGGCCACCCCGCCGTACGATCGAGCCGCCCTCGTGCCGGACCTCAATATTCAGTCGATGTCGCTGTCGGGAATCCGTTTGCGCAGGTCGGTGCACGCGCGCTCCCGGGGGTGGAACTCGGTTCGCCACCCTGCCGGTGATCATTGACATGGTGGTCGCGCCGGCCCTGACCAAGGTGCCGATCCTTTGGGGTCAGTCCGCGCTGTTCGCCGGGGAGCAGCGCTGGTGGGACTTCGCGCACGAGTCGCGTCCGGGCGAGCAGTCGAGATCGGGAAGATCACCGGCATCGTAGATGCGGATATTGTCCCGCGGGTGCCCCACAAGCAGCTCAGGCGTATGCGCCGACCTGCAGCCGCTGAAGGACGGCCTGCGGGAACTCGGCCGTACGTCTCCCAGGCGCAGCAGGCAGATGCCCGCGACGGCATGTCCGCGCACGAGCTGCGGGCGGAGCCCGTCGGGCAGCAGGCGGGTCACCTGCCGCAGTTACCCCACTCGTCGCGACCGCCCTTTCCCACCCAGGTTGAGGGCGGGCTCTGGATGGTGCCCGCGTACTTGACGCACAGGCCACGCGCGAACAGCTTCGCCGGCTTGGTGTGCCTGCTGTAGACACCCGAGGTCGTCTTGGAGGAGGTCAGCGGAGGAGTGGTGGTCTGGACGGTCAGCGTGGCGTCCATCCGGATCTTGGCGTAAGCAACGTCGAACAGGGTCCGGAACGTCACTACGCAGTTGTAGCCGGTCCTCCTGTTGTAGAGCAGAAAGACCTTGCCGAGCTGGCGGCCCTGCCTGTCCTTGATCGTCCGGACGCCGTCCTTCACCACACGGAAACCGTTGCCGCAAACGCTCTGCGGCGTCTCGGTGGCCGCCTGCGCGGGTGCGGCGGTGGCAAGCACTCCAGCGGTAAGGAGGGATGCGGCGACGATCGTCTTCGCGGACATGAACACGGGGGTTCCCTTCATAGATCGAACACCGGATTAGAGACCGTGTCCGATCAAGAAGTTCACTGGTTCCCGTTCAGGCTCTCCACGGCTCGCGCCGAGCGTGCTGGTGTGGGACAGGGTGCCCTCCGCATTCTCCCTGGAGGCCACCCGGTCTGGTCACAAGAGGTTCAGCCGCAGTGCACGTTGTTGAGCTTGACGCTCGTCCACGACGGTGAGATTCCTTCTACGTCAATACACTGGCCGGGCGCGGAGACGTACACCGGGCCGGCGTAGTACTTGTAGTTGTCCGCGTCGGCGTCTTTCCCGCTGCCGTCGCCTCTGGATATCACCACGCCCTTCCAGCTCGTGGTGTTGGCGTAGGGGCCGTCGCCGTAGGTCAGAGCGCAGTTCTTGCGGGTGCTGGAGCTGTAGTACACCTCCAGAATGCCCGTACGGTACCCGTACTTTTCGATGCCGATGCTGTAGACACCGACCCGGGAGTAACTGCTGCCGCAGGGTCCAGCCGCGCCGGCCGGGGCGGCGCCCGCCACCAGCGTGGTAGAGGCAGCCAGGGCCGCGCCGGCCAGGAGGGTCGCCAGCTTTCGTGTGCGCACGAAAATCCTTTCGATCTTGCCATTGGTGTGATCATGACTACCACTGGCCCACGACCCCCACCCACGAGTCGTACACGATGTGAGGATTCGCACATAGTTCCGCCCCGCACCGCCCCCGGCTCCGGACTCGTCGACGGCACCCTGACCCGTATTGTCAACGAACGTGTTGGTCTTGCCGGCCTTGCCACCTGAAATTCTTGTGCAGGCATCCAGTAGCCCTGAGCGCATACCTGGGCACGCATCGCCACTCTTATCTGTCCCGTCGTCGGCCGGTTCGTCATCGCGTGGATGGCGCAGCCAAGCCCAGCCTCGGCATGGCATGGTGCTGACGGTTAGGCGGCCGAAGAATGTGAGCTCCGCGCTCATCTCCGGAAGACGTAGGCATGGACCTGCGCACCGGAGAGGAACTCCCCACGACTGCCCCGGATGCGGCCGGGCGCTCTGGCCACAGCCCGGCAAAGGAAAGGCGGCGTTCCACAAACGCCGCACCCCCCGTACTTCCCTGTGCGACCCGTGGCCACGCGTCAGATGCTGCGGCTGCGGCCGCGCTTGTGGCAGCTGAGGCGCACCCCACGGGGGAGATCGAACGTGAAATCGAGGTCGACGTGGATGCGGTCCCTCCGGTTGACGGCGAAGCCGATGCTGCGGCCTCCGGAGCCCTTGCGGGTTTTGATGGACCAGCTCTTGAGGGTTTGGTCCCGGTTCCCGCCCCGGTGCTTGCGGATCCTGATACGAACCGTGTTGTCGGCCTGCAAGCCCGGGCCAGAGCTGTACCAGTTGAGCCGGTTGAAAATATCGTGCGTAGAGGTGCTGTTGTAGTACGCCCGCAGGCTCGCGACGTAATTGCCGGTGGAGGCGAAATGGTTGCAGCGTGCCTCCAGGTAAGCGGCGGCTGCCTGCGCTGGCGCGGGAATGGCCAGCGACCCCAACGGTACGAACGTAGCGGCGGCGAGCGCCGCACCGATCTTTTGAATGCGTTTCATGCCGAGACCCCGTCCTATCTTCCCGTTCCCCGGCAGCAAAGCGGTCCCCTTGACCGCTTGTCCCGAGGCCTGTGCCACCAGGATCGTGGCGCCCAAATTGTTCGGCACCCCTGATCAGGCAGGCAAACAATTGCGCTCCTGGGAGAACGGAGGAAATCAGAGACCGCCGGACTGGGTGTACGACGTCGCCACCATCACTATCTGAGCGCGGAGATCTCCAACACGGCGCATTGCTTCGCCGGGTACATCGACGGCCAGCCGGTCGCGTTCCTCGCGTACCGGCACTTCCAGCACCCACGCGTGCGGAACATGAAGATGGAGCACAGGCTCGTCGTCTTGCCGGACCTTCAGGGGCTGTCGATCGGGGCTCGCATGTCGGAGGTAAGCATTCAACAGGGCTCAAGATCGAGTAGGTCGTGAGGATTGCCTTCGTCCCGTCCCGGGCGGTGCTGCAGTCCGGCTGGGTGCGCCCGTCCACGGTGCGTGTGCTGTGCACGGATCCAGCGCGGGCTCAGGGGTCCGCGGGTTCGGCCCTGAGCCGATGGATGCCGAGCAGGGCGTAGCCGAGCACCACGAAGGCGGCCAGCGCTGCGAGCGACGCCGACGCGACGACCGGCCAGCCCAGTCGTTCCACGTTCAGGAACGGGTAGACGTAGCGGCGGGGCAGATTGGGGCTGGCAAGAAGCACGAAGGCGCCGTACAGAAGCGGGTAGCCCAGCCAGGCGAACGGCGCCGCCCATCGGACTCGGCGCGGCCGGTCGAAAGCGGCCCAGTCGACCAGCGCCATGACGGGCGTCACGTAATGCAGCAGGAAGTTGCCCAGCCCGCGTATCCCGCCGCCGGCCAGCAGTGCCAGCGGGTTGGCCAGGTCCCGCGAGACGTAGTTGACCAGGCATGTGACCAGCAGGTACAGGGTCACCGCGCCTTTGACGTCGGCGGAGGCTGGTTTCCTGCGGTCGTTGACCAGCCGCCAACCGTAGTAGAGCGCGAGCATGACGTTGCTCTGCACCGTGAAGTATGCCCACGGGCGGCCGATCGACGTCGCCAGGCACACCAGGCCTGCGACGGCCGCCGTGACCAGCAGGATCCGCCACGCCGTCATCCGACTCTCCGTAACCAGCGCGGGTGCTCGGCCCGGGCCGCCGCGTACCAGAAGGGGTGAGGCGGGTTGAACGTGCGGCCCGGCAACGACCGCAGCGCGGCCGGGATCTCCCCGAGCTGGGCGAACCCGATCACCCAGCTCGGCTCGGCCGCTGGCACGCCGCCACACAGGAGCTCACCCTGGCGAGGACCCGTGCCGTGAGCGTGCAGATCAGCCGGGTGCGGAGGATGTCGCTCGCATACTTCGACACGGGGCCGTCGAACAACGTGTGCACGCTCAACATCGACGCGGCCCGCAACAGTCAGGACGGCTGCGCAGGGGGCGGGCAGGCGGAACATCGTGATCACGTTAGCGCCAGGGTAAAACATTCATCAACTCGGTGATGTTGTGTGATGCTCGCTGGTCAGTCGGTCAGGACGATTGGGGGCATCCAGAGGTGGCCGGTGAAGGCGCGGCGGATCGCGTCCAGGGCGTTCAGGCCGTGCTTGCGGGCCGAGTCGAGGTAGGAGCGGACCGTCAGCCAGGCGGCGGCACCGGTCTCGGATTGATGGCAGCCGGAGATCTTCACCTGGGTCTTGACCGGCCGCAGCGCGCGCTCGCCGGTGTTATGGGTGAAGGGCACCAGGCCCGGAAGGTCGGCGAAGCGCAGCACGTCAGCGCTGCGGTGGCGCAGGCGCTCCAGCAGGTTGCGGGTCGGGCTCTGTTTACGGCCCGGGGCACGCGGATGCAGCGACAACCCGACCGCCACCCCGTGGTGGAAGGACTCCAGGTAGACCAGCGCCCGTTCCGGCGCAATGTCAGCCAGCCCCTGCTCGGTGGCCTTCTTGGCCTGCTCAACTCCGCCAGCGCCCAGCGCACCTGGAGCGGCCAGCGCTCATCGGGATGGTCCTCGGCCGCGGCGGTCAACTCCCTGATCAAGTGCGCCCCGCACAACTGGTGCCGAGCATCGGGGTAGCCGTCGTACAAGGCGAGGGAGTCGTGGACCACCACACCGCGAAACTCCGGCAGCACGCCCAGCGCGTTGGCGCCCTCACGCGAACGCGGCCCCAGCCCGAGCAGGGTCAGCCGCTCGGTGCAGGCCACATGCAGCCACCGCCGCCCGCTGCCGATCCGGGTGGTGGTTTCATCGGCGTGCAGCACATGCCCGAGAGTTAACAGGGCACGGATCAGTTTCAGGCTGTCGGCCACCGCCTCGGCGGCCTGGCCGAGCACTCCTGACACCCAGCCGGTTGAGACATTCGCGCCGGTCAAGTCCGTGATCAGTTGGGCGGTCCGCTCGACCGGGATGTGTTGGAAGACCAGAAGGTAGGCCGCCAGCGCGCGCAGATTCGGCCCATAGGAGGTCGGCGAGCCGGCCACGGTGGCGGGCATCGCCGCCCGAGTCGTCGTCCCGCACGCGCAGCGGCACCGGTGTGCCCGATGCTCGGTCACCGTCACGGTGACCAGGGGAATGTCCCACACCTGGCGGCGCTCGTATCCGGTGCTGTCGGCCAGCCCCGGTCCGGCCCCGCATCCCGTACACGACTCGGGCAAGTGATCGTCGACCGTGTCGGGCCGATCGACCATGGCCAGCCCGCCGCCCGCCGAACCCGGCTGGCCACCCCGACGCCGACGGCTCTGTCCCCCCGGCTTCTTCTCTGGCCGGGTGAAGGTGTCGGCCGACGGCGGCAGCGAGGAGTTCCCCGAGTTGCGGCCCAGTCGCCGCTCCAGTTCGGCCACCCGTCCCGAAAGCCGCTCATTCTCCACACGCAGCCGGTCGTTCTCGGCCCGCAACTCACCGATAACCCGCGCCTGCTCCACAACGAGGGCGGCAAGCTCGTCATACGACGGACGCCCATCCCCGGCCTGCACACGAAGATCATCCCATGGGGGACCAACCACCTACGCCTTACGTGATCTTGAACCCTGATGAATGTTTACTGTCGGAGTGGGTAGCGCAGCACCTGCACGAGCAGGGATACCGCTACCGCTCCGTGAGCAGTCACCTTACGCTGATTTCGTACCGTGACTGGTCGCCGCGGTGGCAGCGGCAGGCGCGCGCCACCAGGCTGCACACCAGCTCGACGCGGCGGAACCAGCACAAGGACACGCTCGACCCGCGCCGGCTCGGGCTGGTCAGCTTCGAGTACATCCAGCCAGCGCGCGGCGGGCAGTGAGCTCGGCTCAGCTCCGGAACGGATTGGGGATGTCGCCGCATAGCACGCCGCGCACCAACTCGGCCACGTCGCGAGCGCCCTCCATGGTGACCGGGACGTAGATCGAGACCACCTGGGAGCCCACTTAGGTGACCGTCGGGTCCCGGGGGCGTTCTCCCTAACGCGGCCCCAGCCCCAAAGTACAGCGCTGCCGCAGCTCACAACAGGTGGCCGGGCCTCCAGCCGACAGGGTTGCGGATGCGGCCCGGGGCTTTCGTGTCCGCGCGGAGTGCCTCCTCGGCCCGCTGGCTGTGCGGGGGGCGCGATGACACCGGTGCCTCAGAGGGACCGGGTGCGGCTATTGCAGGTTCGGTAGCTGTTTCCGGGCAAGTCGAACGTGAATGCCAGGTCGAAGTGATACGGGTACTTGGACCATGTTTTGATCGGAACGTTGATGCTGCGTCCCCCGGACCCCTTGCGGGTCTTGAGTTTCCACTCCTTGATGGTCCAGTCCGGCCCCCAGGGCTTGTCCTCGCGGGCCCTGATGCGGACGGTGTTGTTGGTGCCCATGCTGGGCCCGGAGCTGTACCAGTTGAGCCGGTTGAATACCTCACGGTCGCCGGCGGCGTAGTAGTACGCCCGCAGGCTCGCCCGGTACTTGCCGGAGAAGCATTCGGTCTCTACATAGGCGGCGGCTGCCTGAGCGGGCGCCACAAACGTCCCTGACGTGACGAACGCGGCGGAGGCGATCGCCGCGCCGATCCTCTGCATGCGTTTCATGGTCGTTGACGCTAGGCGGGGCAGAATTGTTTGGCACCCCTGATCAGGCCGACAAACAATCCTCTCGGCGTCCCACCAACCCGGCGACAGCGGCTGGTCGCTGCCGTCGCTGGCGGTGTTCGCGGAGCAGATCGGCGCCCGCGGCGTGTGGGTGACCCCGGCGACGGTGAAGATCACGCGGTTATTGGGTCGGGCGGCGCGGTGCCGACCTTGCGCTCAGTCCGTTTCCCCTGGTCCACGCCTCAGCCGCCGAAGTCATGGGTGAGGTAGGTCCAGCCGGTTGTGGCGTTGTAGTAGACACCTACGCCGTGGTTGGCGAGGGCACAGTTGTTCAGGTTGGCGAGGTGGGTGGGGCTGGTGCTCCAGAACTGCCAGGCGGGGCCGATGGCATCGGCGGGTTTGCCCTGATACCAGTAAGCGTTCTCAGCCTGGGTGTTGAAGCCGAGCGCCTTCTTGATTCTGCCGTCCTGGCCCCATGGCAAGGTATCGTCCGAGCCGATGTGGCCTCGGCGGTTGTCGTTCTCGCCGTACTTGTCGATCAGCGCGGCGTGGTGCTCCGCCAGGTCCCTACTGTGCGCCCGTGCCAGGTCGCGAAGGCCGGTGTTCGCTTGCTGCGTCGAACAGTGCCGCCCCAAGCGGTGATTCAGGTAGTGAATCCCCACCGCCGTCTCCTGCGTTTCGTAGTACCCCGATGACGGCCCGGATGGTCCCGGCGCCGGATCGCAGCTCTCCGCCGAGCTACCGACAACTGCCAGCACCACCAGCGCCGCGGCCATTCGCCTGCCCATATCCGGTCCCCTCTGCCGATGCCTCCCACAGCCAGGGTTCATCGCCCGACGACAGACCGCATGAGTAGCCCCTACTCATACGCAGCGTTCGTGGGTTGTGACAGGCGTCGCTGACGTGGCTGGCCGGCTTCCTGCGGGGTCCATGCGTCCGCCAGAAGATCACTGAAGATCTTGTGTTCTGGCCTCGTTCTTCGCGCCCCGCCAGGCGGCTACGGATGCCCCGGCCATGCCTGACGGGACGTGCCGCCTATCTCAGGCAGCTTGACGGAAGATCGTGAGAGGTCTGGTGGCAATAGCATGAGCGCCATGCATCCGCCCGCGCCGCACACCCCATGGAGCCGACCGCCGCAACCCGTTCCCGCCGGGGGGCAGGCGCATCTCGTCCTCGAGGTGAAGCGGCATTGGCTCGGCTTCATGCTGGGTATGATCACTCCCAAGATCATCCTTAATGGCCACCAGATGCTGGGCCGATGGGGCCTCAACACGATCCCGCTTCCTCCCGGCCAGTACCATCTTCACGTCCACCTGCCTTATTTCCTCCCCGCACGGATTGGTCCCGCGGACCTGACGGTCTGGCTCCAGCCCGGGATGGCACTCGAACTCGAATACCGCGCCCCCATGTGGGCTTACTCCCGAGGCGCTCTCGGCCCCGCCCCCCAGCCATGGAACGGCAAGGGCTGCATGATCGCGCTACTGGCGATCGCCTGCGGCTGGCTGGCGCTCCTGCTGATTTTGATCGTCGTTTTGGTGCTCTCCGGCCTGTAGGGCTGAAGCGCTCGTCCGCGGCCACGGCCGCGGGAGAGTGCTGTGCTGGTCATCCGCCTCCGCCTTCCAGCGCAGCGATTCGCCGGAGCTGCTCGACGGCAGCGCCCGCGTCGCGGCCTCATCGAAGTACGGCGACCCGCCGGCGCACACCTTCGTCCACTCGGTGACCTGATCGACGGGGTCGGAGGAACTGTGGGCGAACGCGGCGAACTCGGGTGACGGCGGCGGCAGGCCAGGCTAGGTAGCTTCGCCACACAAGTAGATCACCTACGGCCACATCAATATCTAATTTTCAGATACTCGCTTGGTCTGCCGGTGGTCACGCTGCCTTCTCCCCGGAGCAGGCGCCGGACGGCTTGAACGGCTCGGTCAGCTGGGCCAGGTAGGCGCTCGGATAGTCGGGCTTGGCCGCCATCCCGAGCACCTCGGAGGTGAAGAGGCGCTCCGGGTCGTAGGAGTAGGTGCCGAGCAGGTGGTCCCAGATCAGGGTGAACAGCCCGAAATTGACGTCGCCGATGCCCGCCCACTTCAGGTGGTGGAAGCGATGCCCCTCGTTGAGCGCGAGCACGCGCTTGAGCGGTCCGACCCGGTAGTCGGCGTTGGAGTGCTGCAGCAGGAGTTGTACGGCCACGGCCAGCGCGAGCGCGGAGGCGACCTGGACGGGCATGCCGATCAGCAGCAGCGGAGCGACACCGGCGGCCATCTCCAGCGTCTGGTGCAGCGGGTGCTTCATCAGCCCGTTGAGGCCGTAGAAGCGTTTGACGGAGTGATGGACGGCATGAAACCGCCACAGCATGCCGATCTTGTGGCTAGCGTAGTGGGTCAGCGTGATCCCGATGTCAGCCACCAGGACGGCCAGCACGACCTGGATGGCGAATGGCCAGCTGTGGGGCCATATCGAGGCCGCCGGGACGAACGCGGCCAGCAGCGGGATGATCGCCACGCTGACCAGGATCAAGCTCTCGTTGACGAAGCTGTGGATGGCGTCACGGCCGGCGTCCGCCTGGGATTCGTTCCAGGAGTCCTCGTACGGCAGGGCGCGCTCGGCGGCGAACGAGCACGCTATCGCCAGCAGCAGCAGGCCCAGCAGCCAGAGTTTGGACGCGCCCGCGGCGGCCAGCCAGATGGCGGTCCCGTTGACGCCGGCAAGCATGAACGGCGCATAGCCGTACCGGATCACAGTGCGATGCATGCCTCAAGCGTCGCGGGAGGCCTCCCCCGGCGACTTGGACAGATCCGCTGACCTCACGGCCTGGATCAGCCGGGAGGGCGCCAGCCCGAACATCTCGTGGCAGGCCCGGGTCAGGTGGGAGCTGTCGGAGAACCCGGCGCCGTGCGCGGCCTCGGTGAGGTTGGCGCCGTCGCGTGCGAGCTCCATGACCCGGCGCAGGCGCGCCCAGCGCAGGTACGTGGGGAAGGACAGGCCGAGTTCGGTGGTGAACAGATGTCCCAGCCTGCTGGGCGACAGCCCGACGGCCGCGGCCAGGTCGGTGAGCCGGACCGCGGCGTGGAGCATCCGCGGGAGCGCTTCCACCGCGGCCATCAAACCCGGGTTACGTCGGGCGGCGACTGGCTCCCAGCCCTCGACGAGGGCTGATGGTGCCCGCGTGTGCGCATCCGGGGGCAGCAGGTCTCGGGCTGCGGCGACCCAGGTGCCGAGCTCTTCACGCGCGAGGCCGGAGAGCCTGGCCGTCACGTGGCGGCCGGGCGCGCTGTCCGGGTCGAGGTAGAGCATGGTGGCGGTGGCGTCGGCGTCGCCGTACAGGGAGTGGACGGTGCGGGTGGGGATGATCGCGGCGTGGACCGGTCGGCGGGTGCCGTGGACGTCGGACAGCTCGATCCGTCCGGCAGTGACGAGAAGGACCTGCACCGCGGCGTGTGCGTGGGCCTCCGTCGCGCCCGCCGAGCCGGTGAAGGCGAGCCAGCCGGGTCGCAGCACGGTGCTGCCTCGCCAGGCGTCCGTGGGCAGGGTCACGGCTGCGGCTGCCCTTGCTGGTTGAGCAGCCGCCAGCGTACGAAACCCGGGGCCTCCATGGCAGCAGGATAGCCGTGCCGATCGATGCACGATCTTGACAGGATCTCCAGCCCACGTCGGCTCACAACTCCAGACGCATCGGTGCGGTCCGCTGGACCGCCATGTGGTTGGTGCCCTCGACCGGTCCGAGATCATGCTGGTCGAACCGCACGTCGAGAGCCCCACCGGCGTGAAGATCACCGACCGTGACATGCGCGCGTTCGAGAAGCCCCGGCTCCGTCGCCACGACTTCCACGGCGACTGGAACTACACGATTCGCCCGCATACCACCCTCAATGATCAACCCGAGCAAGATCGAGACGTTGATTCAAGATGAGCCCTAACGGGGCTTCGCACCAGCCCGACGAGCGAGCGGCAGGCCTGGATGCATGGTTGGTAGCGGACGCCAGTTGACGGGGACGTCGCGCATGACGAGCGCGCAGTCCAGCGTCGCACTCCCCTGCGGCAAGCTCTCGAAGAACGACGACTGCGCCGAGACGATTCGGCAGGCGTCCAGCCGCCAGGCGCGCGTGTGCAACTCCATGCCCTCGAGCGCCCCCGCGGCCGTGGGAGAGTAGCCCTTGGCTCCACGTTCGAAGAAGAGCGACGCCTGTCGCAGGTTGTCGAACAGCTCGCTACCCCGCAGTTCGGGGGTCATCTCCACGGTGACGTCCACTCGGGTGTCGCCACTGCGGGTGGCGTAAGCGATGCGCAGCTCGCCGGACGTCTCGCGGACCTCGAAGTCGGCCCGGCCGTGCTCGCCGGGGAAGAGCCGCCCGCCGGCCCAGGTGTTAAGCAGCGAGGCGGTGTCGCGGCGCGGGATGTAGACGCCGGTCTCGACACCGCGGGGACCGTCCCATTCGACGGCGATGCGGTGGGCGGCGTTCTCGCTGCGCAATCCCACGGCCTTCGGCGCCCAGCTCGGCCGTACGTCTCCCAGGCGCAGCAGACAGATGCCCGCGACGGCATGTCCGCGCACGAGCTGCGGGCGGAGCCCGTCGGGCAACAGGCGGGCGGCGACCTCCGGAGCGAGTCGGTAATTCACCAGGAGGCGGCGCTCAATGACACTGGACAGACGAGGTTGCCTCATGCCTCTTCACCTTCTGCAGTCCGACGCCACTTGGTGTGGCGGAGGATGATCTGCTCAGGACAGACGGCACTGAGGAAGCGGCCCACACAGGTGGCCAGCCGCTCCTCGGCGAGCGTGTAAAGAATGCGGTTGCCGTCGCGGCGCTCGGTGACTAGGCCCGCGCCCTTGAGGACGCCGAGGTGGCGGGAGATGGACGGCGCGCTGATGGGGAACCGGCTTGCGATCTCTCCTGCCGCGAGCTCGGACCAGGCTGTCGTACTCACCTCATGCACACGATCAGTACGCCGACATCAAGTAATCAACGCCGGTCAACACGCCTACCTGGTTGGTCATTGTGGCGCGGCATAGGCAGGTCGCACAGTCACGAACCGAGTAGGAGCGGATCATGAAACCCATCCCTGGCACTGTCCGCCGCAAGCGTCTGCTCGCGATCGCCGCTGCCGTCACCGTGATCGGCGGGGGCGGCTATCTGGCCGCTCAGCCCGCTCTGGCCGATCTCTGCGATCAGGAGGTGGAGGCTTTCTGCATCGGCGGCGACTTCGACAGCAGCCTCGCCGAGGACACCTTCGCCGGCACGACCGAGGCCGACGAGTCCGACATGGCGATGGAGGACGACACCGCCATCGAGGACAGTGCCGACCTCGACGATGAGGAGGAATCGGGCGACGAGGCTGACCCCGGCAATCTGAAAGACGAGCCCGGCGACGACGTGGACACGGACTCGGACGGGGTGGACCTTGGCACCGCTATCGGCAACGTCCTCGAGGACTACACCCCCGACCAGAACCCAACCGCTAAGGTCACGGCCAAGCCCGCACCCTGGGGACAGATGATCAAAACCATGATCACCCGTACGGAGACGGCGCTCAAGAGGAAGCCGCCCAAGGGCATGGAGAGTTGCGACGATCTCGCGAGCGGTCGCAAGGGCCGCGCCTCCGTGATCTTCGCGCAATTGGTCAAAGATCGCCTCATTCTCAACCTGACAACCACGGAAGATCCTAGAGCGCCGGAGAATCCGGCAGCCAACGCCGAGGTGGAGCTACAGAACGTGAAGACCGGCAAGGTGGAGAAAAGGGACGCGATCGCTCTCCTCAAGCCATGGATCAGCGCGAAGATGGCCAAGGAGCGGCATAGAGACAGTGGTGTCAAGCTCGACGACCACGGCTGGCGCTCGCTCATCGTGCTCCACGAACTGGGACACCTGACCGGCAAGATCCCCGACGACCACAAGGGGTTGTCTCTCTGGGAGCCCTACGTCCTGTCCAGGTGTCTAGCAAATCCCCCCTCGTAGACCGGCGCGGGCTGAGTCTGTCGCGAAGTGTTGATCAACGGCGTGTCGTAGCCGGACAAGCAGAGAGTGCCGGCCCTGGCGAGCAGGGCCCTGCAGATGGTTGTGAACGGACATAGGTTTCTCCAGGGAGATGGCCACGTCGTTCGTGCTGAGCGGCCAACTAACGTCCAGGTGGGCGGCCACCGCGTGTCCGGATGTGCGGCCATCCCGCGAGCACCCAGCGATCTTCGACGATCGCGGGGTTTGAACGACAATCGACGTCAGTGGCGCTAGCGCGCCGGGAGTTATCACCAGTGAGCGTTCCGATGGGGCGGGGCGCCGTTTGCCTGCAGAGGCTGTCGGATTGTTCCGGCGCGGTGGTGCGGTCATGCTTCGGGGATGAAGCGACTGACCATCTTGGTGACTTTGATCGTGGCCGTGGTTGGTGCTCTGGTGGTCGCGTGCGTGGTGTTCGCGCCCGCCTGGATCATTGGCCATGATCTTGGAGTCGGCGGCCGGTGGGCGTTATCGGCGGGCGATCGGCTCAAGGCGGTCAATGATGTCCGTTCGACGCTCATGCAGGGGCTGGCCGCCGTGGTCGCCCTGGGCGGGATCGCGCTAGGCGCCGTGATGACCCTGCGGCAGATCAGGGTGCATCGGGAAGGACAGTTCATCGATCGATTCACCAAAGCCATCGAGCAAGTGTCGAGTGATCATGTGGGAACGCGTATGGGGGGCGTCTATGCGTTGGAGCAGATCGCCGAGGTGGCCCCGCATTACCGCGGTCATATCGCAGCTCTGCTGGCCTCGTTCGTCAGGCAGCAGGCGCCGTGGCCGCCGTCTCGGCCGATGCAGGAGGTGGACGCCGAGCGGCAGCGTTACCACGGTGGGCTCCGTGATGACATCGGCGGTGCGATGGCGGCCCTCGGCCGACGTGCGATGATCCCGTCCGGCGTCGGCATCGAGCTGGAGAAGGTCGACCTGCGCGGTGCCGATCTGGCCGGTCTTGACCTGAGCAGGTTCTGCTTCGCCGACTCCAACCTTGACGACGTCATCCTGGCCGGATGCGATCTGTCGGAGACGACCTTCGCAGGGGCGAGCCTGCGAAACGCCGACCTGACCGGCGCGGTGCTCACCGGAGCCGACTTCGCCGACGCCGATCTGGAGGGCGTCGCGGGCATCGGCGTGACCCCCGCGGAGTCGGCCCGGGCTGGTGGTCACGACACAATCCGGACCGATGGCCAGACCGAGGCCCGTCCATAGCCAGGACTTCAAGATGACTAGCACCTGAGCACCCGCATGTCGGCAGACACGGGCCGGGTCCTGCGGGCTGCGAGCGGTGGGTACGGCGTCGACGTCGTGCTCGACTTCCGGGCACCGACTCGACGCCTGACCTGTCCGCCAGGAGCCTTCGCGCCGACGGGGAGCTCGTGGTGGTCGGCAGCGGAGGCGGGCGGTTGAGTGTCCGGAAACCGGGCCCGCTTCCCCAGGGCGGGCTGATCTCACTGCCGTTCTGGGGCACCCGCCGCGAGCTCACCGAGGTGATCTCGCTCGGCCGGTCCGGCGCGCTCCGCGTCGAGGCGGAGCGGTTCCCGCTCTCCGCCGCCCACGAGGCGTTGGCCCGGCTGCGCGCCGGGCAGCTGAAGGGGCGAGCCGTGCTGGTCCCCGATTGACGTCGGCGGCGGAGGTGTCGTCGGCGGAGGTTCGCAACAAGTCCTGCCGGCGACGGACGCGCGACACAGCCCGGTGAGGAGCGCGGAGATCCTTCACCCCGCCCAGGCCTCCTCGCCGGTGGTGACCGGGCCGCCGGTCTTCACCGACGTCTCGATGGCGACGCTGATCAGGTGGTCCTGGCAGGCCTGGGCGAGCGGGTACGGTGGCGGGCCCTCCTGGCGTGCCCAGGCCCCCGCGCGCTCGAGGATGTCCGCGACCGCGATGTCGTCGTCGGACCGGGCCGCGCCGGTGAACGGGTTGCGATAGATCACTCGCCCGTCGAAGCTGATGTGCTTGAGGTCACGCAACTCCAGGTTGAGGTCGATGCCGGTCTCCCGCCGGATCAGCCGGGACTCCACCGGCGTCACGGGGTCGATCAGCCGGACCACCCGGTCGTCGACCAACTCGCCGATCGAGCCGCGCACCACGATGCGCCGCATGCGCAAGGGATTCCACCACTGGTTGTCGGTGAAGTCGTACAGGCCCATCCTGCCGCCGAAGTCGAGGGTGGCGATGGTCGTGGTCAGCCATTGCGGCCTGTCGTCACCGGTCCACCCGTCGGACCCGAGCGGGTCGGCGAGCGGTGCTTCGAACGCGCCGGCACGTACCTCGGCGGCCTCGAAGCCGATGCCGAGCAGGCCGCGGATGAGCGACACAGCGTGGTACAGGTGGGTCGAGGAGACTTGGACCGAGGTGGGCTTGCCGATGACGCCCTCCCGGACGAGTGCCAGCCGGGCCGCGTGTCCGGGCATCAGGAGGTATTGCTCGGCCACCTGGACCAGGCCGGTGCCGCCCACGTCCCGCCACAACGAGCGCAGCCCGGCGAGGTCCGGCGCGGGTGGCGTCTCGGCGAGAACCGGCATCCCGTGCCCGGCCACCTCGCGGATCGCGTCCGGCATCGCGGCCCAGGGCACCGCCGCGGCGATGTAGTCGGGCCGCTCATGCCGGAGCAGCTCGTCCACCGTGCGGAAGGCCGGTACGCCCCACTCGGCGGTGATCTCGCTGCCTCGATCCGCGCTGCGAGTCACGACGCCGCTGACCCTGAACCGGTCCGGCATGGCCGCGGCCAACCGCAGGAAGAACCGGGTTCGCCGCCCGCTGCCGATCGCCCCGAACGTCGTTGTCATGAAAGCCAGACCTCCTTGGGAGCCGAGCGATCTCCTGCCGGAGCGACTCCGGAATCGCGTACTCGGCACGCTCTATTGTCCCGAGTCCATCAGCGGAGGACCGCCTACCGGTGGCCGCGCAGGCCGGCCGGCCCGCGGGAGGGGCGCCGCCGAGCGGCATGGCCTCGGTGATCAGGTTGCCGACGCCAGGCGGGCCGTCTGCCGTGATGATGCGCACCCGCTTGTACGGGGGGCGAACGGCTCTTATCCTGGCTTCCGCACCATGACATCGAGAAGATCGAAGGTGGGCCGTGAGCCCGCGTCCCCTGGATCCGGAAGGGCCTGAGCGGATAGGCGACTATCGGCTGAGCGGCGTGCTGGGCGAGGGCGGGCAGGGCGTGGTGTACCTCGGGGAAGCGCCGTCGGGCGCCCATGTCGCGATCAAGATGTTGCACCACAGGGCGGCGATCGACGCCGCAAGCCGTCGCCGGTTCCTGCGCGAGGCTGACACCGCCCGCCGGCTCGCCCCCTTCTGCACCGCCCGCGTGCTGGACGTGGGCGTGCTCCATGGCCGCCCCTACGTGGTCAGCGAGTACATCCCCGGCGGGTCCCTGGCCGAGGCGGTCGCCACCGATGGCCCGCGTACCGGCAGCGGACTGCACCGGCTGGCGGTCGCCACGCTGACGGCCCTGGCCGCCATCCACCGGGCCGGGGTCGTGCACCGCGACTTCAAGCCCGGCAACGTGATCCTCGGCCCCGAGGGTCCGGTGGTCATCGACTTCGGCATCGCCAGCACCATGGAGCACACAACGACCGCGGCCGGAGTGATGGGCACCCCCGCCTACCTCGCCCCCGAGCAGTTCACCGGGCAGCCGCCCAGCGGGGCGTCGGACATGTTCAGCTGGGCCTGCACGATGGCGTTCGCCGCCACGGGGCGTCGCGCCTTCGGCGGCGCGACGATTCCCGAGCTCATGTTCGCCATCACGGCCGGCGACCCCGACCTGTCCGGCGTGCCGGGCGAGCTCCGCCCGCTGCTGGCCGCCTGCCTGGACAAGGACCCCGGCGTCCGGCCCACCGCCGCCGACCTGCTGCGCAGCCTCACGGGGAACGATCCAGACGTTGCCGACCGCGCATCCTCGGCGGACACGCGAACCGTAACGGACGCCTCGCCGCCGGGGCGAGAGCCGTCCACCTCGATCCCCGCGAAGTCGCGGCGGTGGATCGTGGGAGTCGCGGCCGGTCTTACGGCGCTGCTTGTCGCGGGGGTGATCCTCATGGTGCAGCGTGAGGCGCCGGCGAGCGGCACGCTTCTCTACAGCGACGACTTCGGCGATCGGGGTAACTGGGACGGCTACACCTTCAGCCCCGACGCCGAAGGCGACAACCGCACCATGCGCGGCTACGAGATCGACCGGGGCGTCTTCTCGCTCATGGCCGACAAGAGCTACCCCAGCAATGCGGCCCTCTCCCCCGTGCCCGCCAAGAATGCGTCCACTATCGAACGCCAGGTGATGATCGGCGTGACGGCCCAGGTGCAGGAGGGCTCGACGGGCCGGGCAAGCTTCGGGCTCCTGTGCCGCTGGGACGAAGACGTGCCCAATGGGTACGCGTTCCTGCTCGGGCTCGACGGCGTCGCACGCGTTATCAGAAACGCCCAAGGGACCAATCTCGATGTAACGCCTCCCGTACAGGCCGAGGTGCCACGAGCCGAGCAGAAGGTCCGCATCCAGGCCGCCTGCAGGCAGGCCGACGCGGGAACCCGCCTGACGCTGTGGATCGACGGAACCCAGACGATCGACGTCGTCGACTCGGAGACGCTTCCCGACAGCGCGACCACTCAGGTCGGCCTGGCCGCGCGGGTGCCGGAGGCCGGAGGCGGGGTCATCACCGTGTCGTTCGACGACTTCACCCTCCACCGGCCTCAGTGAAGGGTGCCAACACCAGGCCCAAGGCGCCTGGCGTGGCGGGGTTGAAGCCTCTCGTGAGCAGCCAGAGTGCGAGGACCACTTCGACCAGGTCGGCCGGAAGGTCCGCCCACGCTCCGGCACTGGGCACTGCAAACCCTCGGATACTCCGCCTCCTTTCAGGGACGGCCCCACGACGCCGAGCGGTACTTCGACGAGGCGGCCACCGTCGACGTCCCTGAAGGCTCGCTCTCGGCCAACAAGGCCGTCCAGGCGCAGACGGCGTTCCGCCGCGGCCACCGACGGCGCGCATTCCGGATTCTCCGTACCTACATCGACGAGCTCATCGCCACCGAGGACGTGATCGCCGCCAGCGTCGTCTGCATCGAGTTCATCACCATGATGGTGGTGTTGGACCATCACGACGAGGCCGCGCGCATGCTCGCGTACCTGGAGAAGAAACGACTTCGGTGCCATGGCCGCCCGGACCCTCGTCGCCCCCGGCAAAGTCTCCGGCAGCCGGTACGGCTCCCACACGCCCGCATCAGAGAGCCAGATCAGCGACCGCCAGGCCATCGCGTACATGGGCGACGTCCTCGACCGGCTGGCGGTGGACGGCGTGGCCGGCGTGGCCGGCCCGCGCGGATAGTTCCGGCCCTACATACGCAGGTCAAGCCGGTGGCGGCATGCGGCATGACATGGGCCGGCTCGGGCAGGAGGAGACGCATCAGCAGGGAAAGGGGGCGATGGCGTTGCTGGGGTTGCGGGCGCCTGCCCACTGGGCATCTCCTCACCCCACTGGCCTGTCCGGTTGCTGCTGAAGCCCCGGTTCCAGGCGGCGACCGGCACGATCGCGGGCTTCGGCGTCCGCCGTACAGGCTGGAGCACCCCTTCCTGCAAGCCGAGCGTTGGCCCACGATCCCGCTCTCTGAGACCTGCCCCTGATGGCCGTCCATCTGGACTTCGGTTGGCCGCTCAGCAGGAACGACGTGGCCATCTACCTGGAACGGCCTGTCCGCAGACCAGAGCCGTTTTCACATGACCGCTAACAATGGTCTTGCCTCGGGTCCGAGCGGACTCGTGGAAACCCCTCTACTTGTTGTCGACCTTAATGTTGAATTTGACATTGCTGCCCTCGACCGACGTGACCGTGACGGTGAGGCCGAGCTTCGTCCCGTCGTTGGCCTCCAGCTGGCAACGCATCGTGGTGCCCTGCTCCCCCTTGAGGTCACCCGGGCACTCGACCGCCTTCGGTCGCTGCCCGACCTTCGCCGCCAACTGGTCGGCGACCTGCTGTTCGACCGTGGGTCTCTCGACGGAAGTGCTACCTATGCTGAAGCTGCAGCCCGCAACAACCAGCACCACACCGCAGGCCAAAGAAACCGGGAAGCCAATACGCATGTTCCCCATCCTCATCTCTTGAAAGATTGCTGTTTCGACGTGCACGGGCTGACAGTAGTTTCTGCGGCCGCGCAGCGCGATCGCCGTCATCCGTGATAGTTAGCAAGGTCCAGTAGTAAATCATGCCCGGCCGTACTCGGCCACATGGCCGGCGCTTTCGCCTACACACCGCCGGTGGCATCGACGGCAGCCAAGCCGAGGCCCCTCCGCTGCATCCAGGGCAGAGCCTTTTCGGGGTCGCCTTAGTCTTCGGGAAATTTCGGCCGGATATCTTATACGATGGCTTCGATCAAGCATGCGGCGATCGTAGGATCATAGCTCTCCCACCCATTCGGCACGCTAAGTGGTCACCGCACTAGCCACCCCCCTCAACAACCGAGATCGTTACATTCATGGGGAAGACTTTTGGCGGTGAAACCGCAGGTCGTACCCCAAAAGTCTTCCCCATAATTATCTGACCTCGGGTGTTCCGCGAGGACCCTAGAGGGTCAGCAACTGATGTGGACTTTGGAGCTCGCCCGCCGGATCTCCGTGCCGTCGCCGCTGCTGTTCGAAACGTAGAGAACATGCAGATGTTGCTGGTAGTCGCCGGTCTTGCAGCCTCCGACGACATAGCTGTAGGTGGCCCGGCCCAAGCGGTAGTACCCGTCCCCGGCTTTGTACTGCTTACCGTCCACCCACCAGCCGATGGACGCCTGACCGAGGCAGCTCAGGCTGACGGTCCATTGGGCGCGGATCTGGACGCTGCCGCTGGTGGTTCTGTGCTTATACGGATTCCCCACGGTCGCGCTCACCGAACACGCGGCAGCGGCATTGGCGGGCGTGGCCGCGATGAGTGTGGTCGCCCACCGTGACAAGCGAGACCATCCCCGCCGCCAGCACGCCGAGTGCTTTCCGCGACTCGCGGATTCCCTTGCGATTGAACACAGGAGAAGCTCCTCTCCATCTGATCATGCGACGCGCTTCGCTGAAGCGCGAGGCCAGGCCTGTGAGCAATCAATCATTACCCGGTCGCGGTACATGTCTGGAATACGCCTACGTATTCCAGACATGTACGGAACCTGTACTGGGAGGGTGCAGAATGCAGCTCAACCAGCCGTGCACACGGCTCCGAGGAGGATGAACCCCTGCGAGTTCTCGCAATGACGCCCCGCACGAGACGCTTGCGGTCATTGTCGTTGTCCCTGAGCGCACTCACGGTCATCACACTCGGGCTGGGCGGGGCCAGCCCGGCATTCGCCAATGCCGACGCGGGCGATCACGCCGTCGATGCCCAATTGGGCACGGTGTTGCAGACCAGGTGGCAGCAGGTCTCCGGTGGAAATCTCAAGGTGACCGAATTCCAAAATGGCACCACGTTCGCCGGCACCCTGGCCGGATGCGCCGTCGAGGGTACCGCCCTGAGGCCGACCAAGTCCTCGACGCGAATCCGCGGCAAGTCGCGGATCTCGATCTCCGGCTGCGGGAGCTCACCCTGGACAGTCGACACCAGCATCGCGCAGCCGAGTACGGACGAGCCCGACATACTTGACACATTCACCGTCACCCAACCCGAGGGACGGGCGCTTCGCGGCGGCGCCGTACGCCTGCTCCCTGCTGCCGGAGGGCGTCCCCGAGTCGGCGACCCAATGCGGCGGGCTCAAGGTACGGCACGCGCGCGCGTGGCAGGGCAAGAGCGGGATCGCCGTGGCCAAGGAGATCTTCGCCTACTACAGGAGACAGGCTGAAGAGCGGGCCAAACCCGTCAAAGGCCTGGGGGACGAGGCCTTTGCCGCGCTGTACAGGAGCCGGGTGACGGTGTGGGTGCGAGTGAGCAACCTCGTCCTGGAGATACCGTTCGACCAGGCAGACGGCAAGGTGACCCCGGAGATGCACGAAACTGTCGCCGAGATATTGAGCCGCCTGCCCGCCCATTAGAAGGATCACTGATCCACACAGGTGAAGCCTTCGTTGTGCGTATTCGAACCCGGCTGAGCTTCGGGAACGCCTTCAAGCCCTCTCGGCCGTGCTGACGACGTACGGTTGGGCATAAGAAACCCGGCCCACAAGGACCGAATCTCGTTCTGTCGTTCTAGTTCACGCGGCCGCGCCTGCGTGTGCGTCCTTTCGAGCTGAGCCATGCGTGCTGCGCAGCCGCACCGCGAGCACCGAGGCCCATCCCCAGCCCAGGAAAGCCATGGCCCGCAGCAGCAGGCTCAAGGGTTGTGGATCCTCGCCGCGGTCCGACAGTGCCGCCACCACTGCGTAGAGCGTGGGGAGGGCCGCGCCCGTGGCGGCGCAGTAGGCAGCCCACCCACGCGCTCCCTGTGCGGCGAACCGGCGGGCGAACACGAAGCATGCCGCGATCAGCCCGCCCATCACCACGATGAAGGCGGTGCCGTGCAGGACGTAGTGCCAACTTGGGTCCTCAGGGAGGCCCTGCGGCGCCCCGGGCGGGTAGCCCCACGCCGGGTCGGAGACGAAGACCCCGGCGCCGATTAGGCCGATCCCGTAGGTGCCGATCAGCAACGGCCCCCAGGTCCCGCCCGGGCCAGGGTGCAAAGCCCGTCGTAGCCCGACCGCGAACGCGACGTTCAGCAGTCCGGTGGCCACGAAGTTGGTGATTTGGATCCACCCCAGCTCGCCCAGGCTCAGCATGCTGAGCGGGTGCACGCGGGGGTCGAAGCCAGGGCGGGTGTAGTCCTGGATGATGACGGCGAGGAGGAACAGCGGCCCGGCTAACATGCCGCACGCCAGCAGAGCCCTGGTCAGTTGCTGCTGTGGCAGGTTGGACATTTCTCTCCCGTCTGTAACCGAGCCTGATGCCCCAACGATCATGGCGCCGTATGGCACGCGGTGGTGTTCGGGCGCGCTCGTGCTGTCGCCCGCGGTGTCGCGCCGGCTGCCCGCACCGTTTTCCTTATCACTGCTAATGCCTTATCGCTGATAAGGTGCCTCAGCGGCGCTAAAGTGTCAACCGATGGACGAAACGACGCCGGCGCCGCGCCAAGGGCTGACGCGGCACACGGTGGTCAGCGCCGCGCTGAAGCTGCTCGACGAGGTCGGCCTGGACGGGTTGACCACCCGCCGCCTCGCCGCGGAGCTGGGCGTGAAGTCACCCGCCCTTTACTGGCACTTCCGCAACAAGCAGGAGCTGCTCGACCAGATGGCCGAGGCGATCCTGCTGGCCGGCGGGATGGGGCCACCCCGCGCCGGCGAATCCTGGCAGGACTGGCTCACCCGCCGGGCCCGCAACTACCGCAGGGTGCTGCTGGCCTACCGCGACGGGGCCCGCGTGGTCGCCAACGCCCGGTTGGGGCCGGCTGCGATCAGGCTGTTCGATCAGGAGCTGACCGCCATGGTCGGCTGCGGGTTCACCCCGGTGCTGGCGCTCCACACAATCGCGGCGATCTCCCGCTATGTCACCGGGTTCGTCCTCCAGGAGCAGGCTGAGCGTCAGGAGGACACCCGGACCCCGGCGGACCAGTTCCTGGCGCTGGCCGAGCTGCTCGACGGCGGCACCTCGGCCACCTTGATCGCGGCGATCCGCGAGGGCGGAAGTCCGCTCGGCGAACAAGCCTTCGAGCATGGCGTTGGAGTGCTCGTCGACGGCTCCGCCGCAGCTTTGGCCAGACATCAGGCTTGAGCCGCCGGGCGAGATGACTTGTGCGGGTCCGGTCTAGGGGGTGCCCGTCCACCAGGCGTCCAGCCGGATCAGGTTGAGCGCGACGGCGGGGACAGACGCGGGGACCTCGCGATCGGCGGTGCTACGAACGAGACCCCCCAAAGGGATTCACAATTCCGATATTCATGACAAAAATCACATAGCTCGATATTTGAATCTATACGGGACATTTAGGGCGTAATACCGGGCGCAATACACGCAACGAAGCACGCTGATCGTCTGGAGCCACCGGCGCGGCGTGCGGATCTAAGGAGGCACACCACGATGTCCAAGATCACTAGGCGTGTGGCGACTGTGACCGCCACTGTGGCAGTAACGGGCGGCGTCACCCTCGGCGCGAGCGGAGCCGCCTCAGCGGCCACGTACGAACACTGGGACCACAGCCACTCCGTCGCCACCAGCTACGGCGAGCGGCCGGGTGACCGGCACCACGACCGGGTCTTCTTCGTCAACGGCGAGCGCTTCCGGTTCGACGGCCGCCACTTCTTCGTGTGGGTCGACGGCAAGTGGAAGCTGGTGTCGCGCGCCTTCGCCCGGCATCACCTCTTCGACCGCGACCACGACCGGGGCCACTTCTTCCGTGACCACAAGAAGCACGAAGACAGAGACCGGTACGGTCACGACCGTCACAGCGACTACGACCGGTACTGAGGTCGGAAACCGGGCCGGTCCGGCGGCGCCGGGCCGGCCCGCCCATGTCCGAGAGGGTGTCTGCTCACGGTGAAGGCGAGCCGATGATCCCCGCGATGCCGACGATGATGCTAACGACGGTGTTGATGCCCATTCAAGAAGGCCACGCAGGCAACCTTGGCACACCCGTCGAGGGCTGTGCGGGACCGTGGAGGACAGCAACTTCAACTGCATCGGTGTGCCTAGCCGACCCACCGCGCGGTGTACATGATGCCGTATTTCTTGATATAGCCGTGGACTCTGACCGTGCCGTTGTCGTAGTCCATCGCCGGCCCGGCGTGGGAGGAGTACCTTCCGGAATCGACGGCGTCCCAGCCCACCTTCCACTCCGCGTCGGTCGGGCTGGGGGTACCGCAGCAGGTGTCCTGCTTGTTGTTCAGGCCGTCATTCAGGCGGACGGACATCCACTGGGTGCCCTTGGAGTTGTAGGCCACCGTCCGGGCGCACATCATCCTGCTGCGCGCGTAGACCTCCAAGTAGCCGACTTCCGCCGGGGTCTGGCCTCCCTTGACGGGCACCTTGGCGATCCGTGTCCCTTTGCAGCCGGCCGTCGCCGCGGAAGCGGGGGCCGTCATCGTGGCCATGCCGGCCATGGACATGGTCGTGACGGCCATTGCCGCCATCGTTCTACGCAGGCGCATCTGAGCTTGCTCCCCGAGGTCGTGCCGATACGTGTCACGGGTCTTCGCACAGCGCGATCGCTGTCCGAGACAGGCAGCAACGCTAGAGCCCGCGGTCCTCGTTTCGTCCTCGCAGGATCCTCGCCACTCGCCGTTCCGGATTTCGGTGCGGCCACGTCGGCCGAGCTCCCCAATGGATCCGGTGAAACGGCTCGTCAGCTCACTGGGAGCGATGCCAGCCTGGCTCGGGCCAGACCGGCATCGGGGTGGTCCAGCTCGTCGAACACGGTCAGGGCCTGCCGCCACGCCAGGCGGGCCGCGCCGATCTCGCCGACGGCCTGGTGGGTGTCGCCGAGGTGGAGGAGCGTTTCGGCCCCCAGGAAGCGGTCTCCGACCTCGCGGGCCAATGCCAGGGCTCGCTCGTAACTGGTGATGGCCTGCTCCCACTGGCCGAGATGGTGATGGGCGTAGCCCAGGCTGTCCAAGGTGGTCCCCAGCCCGTGGGGGTCTTCCATTTCGTCGTACAGGGTGAGGGCCTGCCGGCAGTGGAGGAGGGTCTTGTCGTACTCGCCGAGCAGGGCGTGGAACCAGCCGATCGAGTTGAGGGCCCGGGCTTGTCCCGACCGGTTGCCGGTGGCCTGGTAGAGGTCGAGTGCCAGCCAGGCATGGCGGAGGGCGTCCTGGTACCGGGTCCACAGTTCGAACATGGTCGAAATCTGGCCATGGGTGTGGGCCTGGCCGGTGCGGTCGCCGAGCCGCCCGTACAGGTCGAGAGCCCGCTGGTAGTGAGTGTGGGCCTCGTCGTATTGCGCCAGCCGGGTGCAGGCCCGGCCGAGGCCGCGGCTGGCGTGGGCCTGCCCGGATTGGTCGCCTTCGCGCCTCGCGGCCCTCAGTGCGGTGGCGTGGACGGCGGCGTAGTCGCGCCAGTATCCCCGGCGGTCTAGGAAGTCGGTGAGAGTCCAGGCCAGCTGCCAGGCGTGGGTGCCGAACCCGGTTTCGGCCGCCCGCTCCGCGGCCGCGAGCAGAACCGCGTGCTCGGTGGCGAACCAGGCCAGCGCCTCGTGATGATCCCCGAAAGTCTCACGAACCACGCCGGGCGGGATCGGCGCCAGTGTGATGCGCTCCCGGTGTGGGTTGAGCAGCCGGTTGGCGGCCTCTGCGGCATGGAGATAGTGGCCGAGAAGGCGACGGAGCGCGGCCTGGCGCTCGGTGGCCGGTTCGTGGGCGTGAACCAGCTCGCCCGCGTAGGCGCGCATGAGGTCGTGGAAGGCGTAGCGGCCGGGAGCGTGCTCGGTGAGGAGATGGGCGCGGGTCAGCTCGGCCAGCAGCGAACGCGCCCGGGACGCCGGGACGCCTGCCAGGCTCGCCGCCGCGGGCACCCCGAGATCCGGGCCGCGATGCAGCCCGAGCAGCCGGAACAGCCGCGCCACGTCCTCGCCGAGGGTCCGGTAGGACCAGGAGAACACCGCCCGGACCTGCGTGGCCGGGTCTCCGACGTCGAACGCGTCCAGCCGGCCGGCGGGCGCGCCCAGCTTGCCGGCGACAGACGCGAGGGAGAAGCCCGGCTGGACAGCGGCCTGGGCAGCCACGACGGTCAGCGCCAGAGGCAGCCGCGCGCACCGGGCGATGATCTCCGCCACCGCCTTCGGCTCGGCGGCGACCCGATCCGCGCCCAGGCGGCGGGCCAGCAGCTCCCGGGCCTCGTCGGCGGGCAGCAGGTCCAGTGGCAGCGGGTGTGCGCCCTCGGCGGCGACCAGGCCGGGCAGCTGGTTGCGGCTGGTCACCACCGCCACACAGCCGGAGGAGCCGGGAATCAGGGGTCGGACCTGCTTGGCGTCGCGCGCGTTGTCCAGCACGATCAACACCCGACGCCCGGCCAGCAGGCTGCGATAGAGGCCTGCCTGCGCCTCGACGGTCGCCGGGACCCGCTCCGCCGCCACGCCGAGTGCGGACAGGAACCCCCGCACCGCCTCTGCCGGGGTCATCGCCGCCCTGTCCGGATCGAAGCCCCGCAGGTTCACGTACAGCTGCCCGTCGGGAAAGAGGTCGCGGACCCGGTGCGCCCAGTGCACCGCCAGAGCGGTCTTGCCCACGCCCGCGGTGCCCGACACGGCGGAGACGACCACCGCGGTCGGCTGCCGTCCTGCCCCGGCCAGCACGCCGTCCAGCCAGGCGAGTTCGGCCTCGCGCCCGGTGAATCCGTACGCGTCCAGCGGCAGCATCGCCGGGACCCGGCCGGTCACCGGCTCCCAGCGCGGGGACTCGTCACTGGGACCAGGCTCCCACAGCGGGGACCCGTCACCGGGGTCGGGCTCGCACCGCAGCAGCGCGTCATGCAGTCGCCGCAGCTCCGGGCCGGGGTCGAGGCCGAGCTCGCCGGTCAGCCGCGCCCGTAGGCCACGATAGATCTCCAGCACGTCGGCCAACCGGCCCGCGTCGGCCGTCGCCCGCATCAGCAATCCGACCAGGGACTCCCGGAAGGGGTGCCGGTCCACCAGCGCCAGCAGCTCCGCGATCACCTCTTGATGGCGGCCCAGCGACAACTCCAGCGTCAGGCACTCTTCCCAGACGACCATCTGGCGTTCTTGCAGAGCCCTGGCGGCGTTCTCGAAGCGCGGACCGTCCACGCCGGTCAGCGGCTCGCCCCGCCACAGCAGCAGCGCCTGCCGGAACGTGGCGGCGGCCGCGGCGGCATCGGCAGGGGCGGTTTGCCGCGCCTTCGTGACCAGCTCATCGAAGGTCTGGGAGTCCAGGCAGCCGGGGGCCGGTCGCAGCAGGTAGCCCCCTCGCACCGTCATGATGAGGTTGTCGGCCGCTCCGGCACCCACGAGCGTCCGCCGTAGCCGCGTCACCAGATCCTGAACCTGCCGCCGCGCCGTGGCCGGGGGGTTCTCCCACATGCTGTCGAGCAGCCGGTCGACTGTGACGACCTGGCCGGCCTCCAGCAGCAGCGCCGCGAGCGCCCTTTCCTGACGGGGGCCGTGCAACCCGACCGGGCGCCCGTCCGCCCTCACCTCAAGCGGCCCCAGGACACCGAACCAGATCGCAGCCAACGGGTACCGTCCAAAAGATCGAATCCACGCTCGAAGATCCCGGATCTCCGGTGGAGACTATCGTTTCGTCCAATATGGATGCGCATAAAGCCATCAAAATGGACGCCGTATCGGCTCCCTTCTGCCCGCATTCGTCGCTCCCGGCCGGGGATCGCACAGGTCACATGAGGGTGGCCCGCCGCGGACGGTCGCGGCGGGCCTGTTCTGGGCTCAGTAGCGTTCGCTGAGGTTGAGGTTGATCTCGGTCAGTACGGTCGTCGCCTTGCCGTACCGGAGCAGGTTTGCGAGGTTGTCCGGCAGCCGCAGGGTGGCCTGTGCGTGGCGGGCGGCCTGGCCCACGGACCTGAGTTCCAGCGCGGCGGCGACCAGCGAGACGATCTTCGTCGCGGCGTTGATCCGCCGGTCGGCCAGGTTGAGGTAGGTGGTCAGCAGCTGGGCTCGGAGGAGGTCGGACTGGCTGATGGACAGGGCGAAGACCGCCTTCACCTCGGCCCGGGTGAGGGCGCCGTCCGGGGCCGAGCCGTCGGCTCCGTCGAAGCGGGAGTCGGTCGCCTGGATACGGGCCAGCAGTTCGGTGGTCTGCCGGTCGGCGTGCAGCTGCCAGGACAGCTGTGGCCATGGGTTTCGGGTGGGTGCGACCTCGGTGATGCTGGTGGAGGCCGTCGCGGTCACCGGCTCGTAGACGCAGCCGTTCCCGTTCCCGTACGAGGCCGTGGCGGAGTCAGGGATCTCGTTCCCGGCGACGAACAGCAGGCTGGGCCGGGCGGTGAACTGGACACCGGAGCTCGCGCCGCCGGCGAGCGATCCGAGCGACCAGGTGAGCGTGGTCGTGCCGTCCGGGTTGGCGGTCACGGACGAGGGCTTGGGCCCCGTGCCCTGGTCGAGGGCCTGACTGTAGTGGACCTCGGACGGGAGCGTGTCGGTGAGGGTCACGTTGGTGGCCGTGCCGCTGCCGACGTTGGTGATCTTCAGATCGATCGTCATCGCCTCGCCGGCGTTGACGGTCGGCGGTGTGCTCTTGTCCAGGGTGAGCTTCGGAGCGTGCACAGTGGTTGTGGCCGTCGCAGTGTTGTTGGCCGTGTTCGCCTCGGCTCCGCCCTTGGTGTCACGCGCGGTCGCCGTGGCCGTGTTGGGCAGGACGGTCCCGTTGGCGATGTCGCAGGGGATCGCATAGCTGAACGTCTCGGTCCTGGACAGTCCCGCGCCCAGGTAGGGCACCTGGCGCGACTGGGTGCCGCCGCCGGGCGGGGTGTCGGTCAGGTCGATCGCCGTCGCGGCGCCGGTGCCCACATTGTCCAGCTTCACCTGGTAGTTCAGGGTGTCGCCGGGCTCGGCGTCGGACCGGTCGACGGTCTTCGTCGTGGCGATGTCGGGGTCGTACTGGTTGAAGAAGGACAGCTCCTGCCGTACCGCCGTGTCGAAGTCGAGCTCCTTTTCCGGCTCGCCGCCCGCGCCGGCGCAGAGCGACGGGCTCGTGCTCGTGATGTAGCCGCTGCAAGCGGGCCCATCGGCGTCGGGGGACTGTGCCGCCCGGAACTTGACGGCCGACCAGTCGTCGTGATCCTTGAGGGGCGGGCTGCCCTTGTTGTCGTTGATGTCCACGTCCACCGTGCCCGCGTCGATGATCGGCCTGCCGGCGGCGTCGCGGTTGTCGTTCCAGTTGAGCGGCCCGTTGCCGATATCCGACCGCAACAGCCTGGGCCCGCCCGCGGTGGGGTTGTCATGCCACCAGAAGGTGTAGTCGGCGCCGTCCTTGATCCCGTCCGCCTCGTTCAGCTGGGGCTCCCTCAGCTCGGGAAGTTTTCCGCTCGAGTAGCCGAGGCGGACCGCCCCCTTCTTCCAGTCCCGCAGCTCGTCGACCAGCAGCGGCGGCGGGCTGTTGGGAATCCCCGTCTGGAAGAAGTAGTTCATGACGCTGATGTAGTTGGGCTTCCAGTTCTCGTCAATGTCGCCGCCGTGACGCAGGCTCAGCGCGTGCCCGAGCTCGTGCATGATGGTGCCGGCCTGGTCCTGTTCGGTGCCGACCCAGGCGTCGTCGGCGCCCGTATTGGGGGTGAGCACCTGCCGGTCGGTCGGGTGCGCGCTGGTCGTGTTGCAGATGCGGTCGGGGCCCACGTGGATCTGGGTTCCGATCACCGTGTCGTCGCCGGCCCGCGTCGTCTGCAGCATGCCGTCGCCGGCGTAGTCGCGGCCGAAGTCCGCCACGCACATGGTTCGCCATGAGCCGAGGGTGACGATGAAGTCCTTGTTGTTGTCTCTGGTGGGTTCGCAGCATTGCCCCGACGTTCCCGGGTCGGGCGTGCTTGAGGCTCCGCTGCCGAGCATGATGTCATGCGCGAAGATCGCATAGTGTGCGTACGGGGCCAGCTCCGCGGGGAAGCTGGCGGTGCGCGCATTGCGGAAGTCGTTGTTGTTGTTCAGGCCCATGGTCGCTTGTTCGGGAAGCTGCCTTCCCAGAATGTGGATGAAGTCGACGCCGTCCCGGTGTGTCCCCGGGTAGGGGCACGGATTCTCCGCTTTGACCGGCGCCGCGTCGAAGGCGTTCCTGACCAGGGTGATCGCGGCATCCTTGGGCCGGTGGGAGTGCCTGGCGTCGGCCATGAAGTCGGTCTGCAGGATGATCGTCTTACGGCATGGGTCGGCGCCGCGCGCTGGCAGGTCGGCAATGACCGCGCCGTTGCGGTCGCGTATCCCGGAAAGCTCAATGATGTCCGGGATGCCGTCGTGGTCGGTGTCGGGCAGCACGGTGGAGACGGTGATGCCGAGCCTGGTCTTCCTGCCGTCGTTGTCCTTGGGGAAGCCGTGGTCGCCGTCGCCCTCGACGCAGCTCTGGCCCTTCGGCTGGCCGCTGGAACTGACGCAGGGCGTGCCGAAGACGATGTCGTCACCCGACAGGGTGCCGGAGCGCAGGTCGTAGACGAGGTTCAGTTCGAGATCGTCGTTCCTGGGGCTGATGTCCATCCTGTCGTCGTTGGTGTTGAGGCCGTCGTCCCAGTCCCACAGGGTGACGGTGATGTCCACGGTCGGCTTGCCACCGGGCAGGTCCGTCTTGGTGAAGCGCCAGCCGTTGGGCGCCTCGGGCAGGCCAAAAGGCTCGAATTCGTCGTCCTCGATCCGCGGGCCCACCTCGAGGGGCCCGTCGGCGATCTTGACTCTCGGGAAGTAGTCTCCATCTCCCAGGCCCCCGCCGTCCGGGTCCTCGACCTGCAGGAGATAGTCGATGGAAAAGGTCAGCGACAGGGTCGGGGCCGCCGCTGCGGCCGGTGTGGCTAATACCGGAATCAAGGCGACGAGCAGCCCGCCGATCGCCCCGAGCGTGAGCAGCCGGCGCCACGACGCAAGCCGCCCCTGCCACGTTCTCGCTCCACGTTTGACGCCCATGGTCGTTCCTCCTGAGGGTTTGCCCTGCAGAGGAGCGTCCGGCTTATAGCGCGCGCACGCATGAGTAACCCCTACTCAAGCCCGGCCGGAACAGAGAGCCTCATCACGGTGGTGCCGCCCGACAACTGCACGCGGGGCACGTCGAGGAGTTCCACCACGTGAGGGACGCCGAACCGATCGACATGATCGCATATGACGGCTACTGACCAACGCCCAGGGATAAATCAGGATGTTCTGCGAAGCCTGTCTCGTGGCGCGCTCCCGCTCGTTACGGTCTGTCACGGAGCCAGGAGGGAGAGGCAATGCGAGAGCTGTATGGCTTCGAACTTGAGCCCGAGGTCCGGGAGTGGCTCGACGACCTCAGTGACAGCGATTTCAAGCGAGTTGATGAAGTCGCAGGCCTGCAGATCGATCGAGCGGTTCGAGCGCAGAAGATCTGCAAGCGTGATCATTGGGGTCCGGTGACCGAGACCTTCGAAAGGCAGGTGTGATGGCCGGCTACCACACCCGCTGGGAGCGTCCTCCCGCGCGAGATGACGATCCCGAACGGATCGCCATCCGCGAGGCGCTGGCCTTCGGCAAGGCCCTGTACGACCGGCGCGTGGCCCTCGGCCTGAGCGTGACCGAGGTCGCCGATCGAGCAGGCATGACCGAGGATGAGATCGAGTGCATCGAGGAAGGCGGCACCACTCCGACCATCGCGCTGCTGCGCCGCCTGGCAGCGGCCCTGGACGCGGATGTCCGCCTCACGCCCGGCCATGACCTCGGATCAGTGTGGTTCGAAGCGCACGCCGCATAAGGCTGTACGCCCCGCACATTCGCCTGAACGAACGTAGCTCCCGACCGCGATTTAACGGGGGACATGGTCGAGGCCGACGAGTGCTTGGCGAAGATGCTGCTCACCAGATTGCGGACGGTCTTCTCTGACAGGGCAGCCGCTGAGCGATGACCTGCTTGCCCAGCCCCGTGCCCGAGCACTGGCAACAAGATCGCGTACGTCAAGAGCTCCAGGCGTGGCGACGGTAACGCCACACACTTGCCCGCTCAGACTGGAATGACCCAGGTTCGGCTTGAGCGTGAGCGGCTGGGTTGCGGCTACGCCGCCGCGGCAAGATAGCCAAGGGGGTGAGGCTATGCGTGATCGCATCAAGGGCAAGACGCTGATCGCCAGGGACGAGGGCGACGACGCCAGCGGGGTCGTCATCAAGCTGTACGGCGAAGAGACGAACGGGGCCGTCTCGATCATCGAGCAGCCGTTCGAGCCGGGGTTTCTCCTACCGCCACACGTGCACCAGAACGATGTCTGGCTCTACGTGCTCGAGGGGGAAATGCACGCCCGGGTTGGCGACGAGATCGTCAAGGCGACTCCCGGTTGCTGGGTGCTGAAGCCGCGCCGGATCCCCCACACCATGTGGAACGCGGGACCCGAGCCGGCACGCATCATCGAGGTGTACACGCCGGGTGGATTCGAGCTCTTCTTCAAGGACTTCGGAGACCGGTTGAGCCAAGGGTCGATTGGGCTCGACGAGCTGAATCGGCTTGGCGAGCCGCATGGCATCCGCTTCTTCGACGACTGGATTCCCGACCTCAAAGCGGCCTACAACCTGCGCGTCATCGGCGAGTAGCTCCTCGCCGCCCCGTCAACCCTCGCCCCAAACAGGGGCCATGGGCGCCCGTCACAGGAACGGGCGACCGGTCGAAGTCGTCCGGATGCGCGTGGGCTTGGTCGATGCCGGTGACGCGCGGCACGGTGGCGGCGATGCGGCCGGTCTGCTGGTCGGGTGAGGGCGCGCTGTGGCGGGGTTCTTCGTGCCGTCGATGTTCGCGGGTGTGGGATGCGGCCCTGCAGGCCAGCAGGGCAGGCACATGCCAGTGGCGACGTTCTTGAGCTCGACGACGGATCCGCTGGATCCGGTAGCCGCCTGGGCAGGAACCGCCAGCAGGCCACCGGCGGGTGAGTCGCGGGCGTGCCGGACCTGCTCAGGGGCCATCGCCGGCAGTCGGCCGAGGCGCCGGCCCTGATCGGCGTGCTTCCTCGTCGCGGGCGAGCGCCGAGATGACGACGTCGAGGCCGGCCAGGGCATGGGCGAGGCCTGCGCGGTGCTGCTCAGGGGAGGCTGCGGCCAGCCCCCGATGAATGGTGACCGCCTCTTTTGCCAAGGGCAGCGCTTCGGCCGGCAGGCCGCGTTCGGTCAGGGTCACGCCGAGGTCGACGAGCACGTCTGCGAGGTCGGCCAGGTAACAGTCAGGGGAGGCCGCAGCCAGTCGTCGGTAGACGGCGATGGCCTCTCGCTCGGCGCGCAGGGCGTCGGCCGGCCGGTCCAGCTCCGCCAGAGTCGTCCCAAGGTTGATGAGGGCATCGGCGAGATCGGCCAGGTAGCGGCCAGGGGAGACCGCGGCCAGCTGTCGGTAGACAGAGACTGCTTCCTCCTCGGCGTTCAACGCCTCGCCATGCCGGTCGAGCTCGGAGAGGGTCACTCCGAGACTGGTCAGGCAGGTGGCGAGCTCAGACAGGTAGAGCTCGGGGGAGGCCGCGGCCAGCCGCCGGTAGATGGCGATGGCCTCTCGCTCGACGCTCAGGGCGTCGGTCGCGCGGTCCAACTCCCCGAGATGCACCTTTTCCATGAGCAACCGAGCCCGCCTGCTCCCGTTGCCCTCGTCCGGGACTTCCGCCACAACTCATCCCTTCGACATCGGGCGGCAACCGCTGTGGTGCCGTTCTTTCCTGAAAGGCCGTCACGGGCTTGGAGGCGTGACGGTCTTTCAGGCGCGGTGGGTGCGGCTTGGACGCCGGCCTTGGCACAGGCGCGCTCTTGGCCAGCAACTCGAATGCGGTCCACCAGCCGGCCTGGCAGGATGAACAACCCATCAGGTGGTGCCGTAGGCGACAGCGCCACACGAATCGTGGAGGATGTAGCCGGTGCTCTGCTTCCCCAGGCACGCGTAGAAGACGACTATCAGACCCTCACCGACATCTCCGTAAGAACGCTCAGTGCACTTTCCGGCACCGCTCGTGTGCCACTTGTCCGGCTGGTCCGTGTAATTGATGTGGGCTCTGATGCGGATCGAATATCCATCGGCGTACCCATCGCAGATCACCATCTTGTCGCCGTCAGCGATCCATCGGCCAGAACCGGTGCCCCAGATGTCGTAGCAGCCATTGAGCGTGCACGCGCGGGGCTGGGCGGCCACGGCGGGCGCGGCGGTCACCGTGGCGAAGGCCACGGTCGCGGCGGTTACTCGCGCCAGAAGTGAGATGCCGCGCCTCATGGCATTGAGCCTGGTTGCCCCACGCCATGCGTGACGCGTTGCTCTGCCGTTCATCTGTCCTCGAAATTCGGCGGTCCTTGAGCTCGTGCGCATGGATGTCCTTTCGTAGGTGGCCGATCAACCCGTCCCGGCGGTTCCGATGGCAAGCGGTCCCCGTGGCGCTTGCCCGCCGAGGCCTGTTGGCACCAGGATCGTGGCGGCAAGATTGTTCGGCACCCCTCATCGGGCAGGCAAACAATGCTTTCCCCGGCGCATGAATCCGCTCCGCGCTTCCCCGACCAGGGTGAACAGTTAGTGTGATCAGCGAGCACACCTGAATGTCGTCTGGTGAATGGAGTCCCGCAGCGGTGGTGGGCCGTCGTGAAAGTCCGGTGGACCCGGCAGCGGGACCGGTTCAACGCTTTGCCTCCGAGTTACGCAAGCTGCGCCAGGAAGCGGGCGGCCTCACCTATCGGGCCATGGCCAAGCGTGCCGGTTATTCAGTCACCACGCTGTCACAGGCGGCGGCAGGTGAGCGTCTGGCTTCACTGCCCGTCGTCCTCGCCTTCGTGGAAACATGCGGCGGAGACGTCTCCGAATGGGAGCGCCGCTGGCAGCAGGTCACTCATGAAGTGGCCCGCGAGAGGGCGGACGATGACGGTGCCGCCGGGCCGTACCTTGGCCTGGCCCCCTACGACACCCACGATTCCGGACGTTTCTTCGGACGGGATCGGCTCGTCGAGGAATTGCACGAGCTGCTTCGACGGCATCGTTTCGCGGCGGTGTTCGGCCCTTCGGGCAGTGGCAAGTCGTCCCTGCTGCGGGCAGGGCTCGTGCCTGCCGCACACGGAGAGACGGCGCCCACGGGCGAATCCCTCGGGCAGAGCCGGATACTCACACCGGGCGAGCACCCGATGCTGCACGCCGACCGGCTCCTCCGGGGCGGGGGCGAGTCCGACACGCTGATCGTGGTCGACCAGTTCGAGGAGGTGTTCACGCTCTGCCAGGACCTGCGCGAGCGGGGGCAGTTCATCGACCTGCTGCTCAGCGCGCGGCAACCGCAGAGCCGGATGAGAGTGGTCATAGCGGTGCGCGCCGACTTCTACGGGCGATGTGCCGAGCACCGCGAGCTCACCGGAGCCCTGCGCGAGGCCAACCTGCTGGTGGGCCCGATGAACCAGGAAGAGCTCAGAGAAGCGATCGTCCGGCCGGCCATGGCCGAGGGCTTGACCGTGGAGCGAGCGCTGGCGACCGAGATCGTCGCCGACGTCGCCGACGAGCCCGGGGCGCTTCCGCTGATGTCACACGCGCTGCGGGAGGTCTGGCGCCGCCGTACAGGGAAGATGCTGACCTTGGACGCCTATGAGAGCGTGGGCAGAGTCCACGGGGCGATCAGCCATACCGCGGAGGAGCTCTATGCCGGGCTGTCGCCGGCTCAGGCGAGGATCGCCCGGCGGATCCTGCTCAGGCTGATCAATCCGGGCGAGCAGGCCCAGGACACCCGCCGTCCCGCCGCCCGGGCGGAGCTGGATCCGTACGGGGAGGCGGACACGGCGCTGGTCATCGAGCAGCTGGCCGGGGCCAGGCTCCTCACCCTGCACCAGGACACCGTGGAGCTCGCGCACGAGGCCCTGATCGAGTCGTGGCCGCGACTGCGTGGATGGGTGGACGAAGGACGCGATCGCCTGCGCACACACCGGCAGTTGACCGAGGCGGCCAAAGCGTGGGAGGCGCATGGCCGGGATGCCGGGCTCCTCTACCGGGGCACCCGCCTGGCCGTCGTCGACAAGCTGTTCATCGAGCCGGGTGACCGCGACGACCTCACGCCCCTGGAACGGAACTTCGTTGACGCAAGCGCGGCGCTGGCCCGGCGCACCTCCCTGGTGCGGGTCACCGTCTCGGCCGTCCTGGTGGTCTTGCTGGTCGCCTCCATGGTCGCGGCGGGAGTCGCCATCCGGCAGGCCGGCCTGGCCGACGATCGGCTGGAGGAAGCGACGGCCCGGCTGGCCGCCAGGCGCGCGGCCGCCCTGCGGTTGAGCGACCCGAAGCTGGCCCGCCGATTGAGCGCCGCGGCCTGGCGGATGGCCCAGGTCCCCGAGGCCAAGAGCGAGCTGATCGACTCGATGGCGCTCCCCTTGGTCGACGTCTTCACCGCCCCGTACAGCCCGACGGACTTGGTGCAGGGGCTCAGCGTGGACGGCACCAGGCTGGCCGTCTACACACCCGGTACGGCGGCCGAGCCGGGCGCACTGCGCGTGCTTGACCTGGCCACGAAGAAGGAGGTCGCCAGCGCCAGATGGCCGTGGCAACAGGTCTCGGAAGTGGTGTGGAGTCCTGACGGCCGTACGCTGGCGGTGAACGACCGGAGCAACGCACAGCTGTGGACCGTCGGCGCCGGAGGCCTGACGGACCTCGGCGTGGCATTCCCCCAGCTCGACCCAACGGAGTTCAGCCCGGACGGGCGCTTTCTCATCGGGGCCCGCGATGGGATGAAGGAAGCCTGGAGCATCGCGGACCGGAAGCGCGTGCTCGATGAGCCGGTCAGTGCGATCAGCCCGGACGGCCGGCTGGCCCTGGTCATCCCGGCGGAAGCCAATGAATTGACGACCACCCCGATGTCCCCCGGCAGCAGGGCGAGTTCGGGGCGGAGGGTGGAGCTCTGGGACATCGAGAAGCGCAAGCCGCTCCGTGCCCCCTGGTTGCCGGAAACCGCCACGGAAGGCGTGTTCAGTCCAGACGGGAAGCGCCTGGCCGTCTCGACCGCCGACGGTATCCGGCTGTTCGACATCTCCTCGGGCAAGGAGGTCCTACGCCCGCTGTTTCCGCCTACGGAACGTATGGAGTTCAGCCTCGACGGTCGATTCCTGGCCGGGACGCGGGGTTGGGGGGTGGTGACCCTGTGGCGGGTGGACGACGGCACAGAGCTGATGAGCAACTCGCTTCTGTCCAACGTTGTGGGAGCCGAGCCCCGTATCTCGCCGGATGCCCGGGTTCTCCGGTTGATCGGCCAGTTCGGCACGGTGAACGTCCTGGACATCTCCCCCTACACCCACCCTGTATCGCTCGCTCCGAGAGGCGGCAAGCGGCTGTTCAGCCCTGACGGCCGCTTCCTGGTGACGGCGCATCGCCGAAAAGGCAGGCCGGAGGTGCGCATTTGGGATGTCGCCGCCCGGCAACCCGTGAGCGGCCCGCTACCCGTCGACGATCTCCCCGACAACGACCCTACGGAGACGGCGTACTCCCCGGTATTCAGCCCCGATGGCCGCACGCTTGCGCTCACCCACCCCGCGTCCCCCGTGGTGACCTTGTGGGACGCCACGACCGGCCGCAGCACCGGCGCATTGCGCGTCCGGAGACAAAGAGCCGTCGGAGTCTTGTCCGTGGCCTTCTCCCCCGACGGCAGAACCGTCGCGGTCGCGCCCCTCAGCGCGAACACAGATAACGAAGAGGCGCTCGACGGCCTGGCTTTCGACGATCTGGAGCTGTGGGACGTGAGAGCCAGAAGATGGATCCGCACCGTCTCCGATGCGGGAGCAGGGGTTCTGATCTTCGAGCCGGACGGGCGCCGGTTGTTCGTGGACAAATCCCGCAAGGGGCGAATCCTGGTCAATACGGCCACCGGAGAAATACTCCAGCACTCATCCGACGCCCGCGCCCAGGGAGAGATTCTCTTCATCGAGAACATTGCCGCGACCGGAGACCTCGACGGGCGTTTGACGTTCTGGGACAGGGGATTGCGCAGGCCCCTGGCCCCGCCGCAGACCGCGTACACGGCATCGATCAACGCACTTGTCCCTTACCCGCAGGGCGAACTACTCGCCACCGTCTCCGGCCAAGGCGAGTACGGCATCCAGCTATGGGACTGGCGGGGATATCAGCGGATCGCCTCACCGATCAGCTTCAACACCCAGTCCGTACCGGCCGTGGCATTCAACCGGGCCGCTCTCCTCGTCTCATCCGCCGACGGGACCTTACGTGAGATCACCGTCGATCCCGGCACTGCCGCCGCCCTGATCTGCCACCGCGACGGTGGCCTGTCCCCTGCCGAGTGGCAACAACACATCCCAGAACTCGCCTATCAAAAGACCTGCCACTGACGATAGCCCGCGAGAAACTGCGGCCGTTTCTCCCAAGGGTTGCGGTCTGCGCGCTGTGTTTGATCTCGTTGATTGTTTGGTCCCGCACCTGCTTCTGGCTGGAATCCGTCGTCCAAGGCCGGGTGTCGGGTTGGGTCGGGCCGGGCGCTCACCTGACGTGAGCCACGATCACACTCATGACAAGCAGCAAGAACGCGCAGCCATGGGGTTATGCGCGAAAGGTGTCGCCGCAAGCCGCATGAACCCGGCCATGCTGGGCCTGGCGCACAACCGGCCCAGGTGTTGAGCAGCGAGGCGGTGTCGCGGCGCGGGATGTGGACGCCGGTCTCGACTCCGCCGGGGCCGCGCCCGCGACGGCATGGTCGCGCACGAGCTGCGGGCGGAGCCGGTCGGGCAGGACAGACGGCGCTGAGCCAAGGGTCGATCGGGCTCGGCCTACGACCGGCGCGTCGTCGGCGAGTAGCTCCTTCCCTGATCCCGGCAGCGACACTGGCTAGCTGCCAGCCGAGCCTACGACGGTACCTCGACGACGAAGCACAGGAAGGCGAGCTTGTCCGCGAAGTCCTGGAAGTCGTCGGGAAACAGCTCACGGGCGGCCGGGTCGACCTGCGGCTCGCTGATGACCGCAAGGCGGAAGCCCGCGGTGGTGAAGGCGTCGGTCATCGCATGCAACGGCCTGGTCCAGAAGGTCATCGGGTAGGACTGTCCGTTGAACGTCCATGCGTCGGTATAGCTGGTGGTGGCGAAATAGCTGGGCCGAGGATTCTGTGCCAGGTGCTCCACGAAAGGGTGGTTGACCGACGCGATCAGCCGGCCGCCGGGCCTGAGCACTCGCCGCATCTCGGCTAGTGTCGGCCCCCAGTCCTCCAGGTAGTGCAGCACCAGCGACGCGACCACGTCGTCGAACGCACCGTCGGCGAACGGCAGCGGATCACGCACGTCGACCACGTGCAGGGCCGCGTCGTCACCGAGCCGCCGCCGGGCCCGCGCCAGCATCCCGGCGCTGGAGTCGATGCCGGTGACGACCGCACCGCGGTCGCGTAGTGCAGCGGACAGGGGGCCTGAGCCGCAACCGGCGTCCAGGACCCGACGGCCGGCCACGTCTCCTACGAGGGCCAGGATCGAGGACCGCGCCCAGTACTCGTTCATGATGCTGTTCTCGGTTTCCGCCGAGTACGCCTCGGCGAAACCGTCGTAGTCGTTCACCTGGTCGGGATCTGCAGGCAGGGTTGCGGTCGAATCCCAGGCAGGATGCCCTACGGCGATGTTCTCGGGCCCGTCGGTTACGCGTTCCATCGTCGCAGCTTAACGATCTTTGGTCGCGTTTCTGGACGTTTGTGTCAAGTTGCCGATGCCCGAGGGAGTCAGCTCGTCTGGGGCCACCAGGCGGCCGGCCGTGGGTCAGCCCGGCTGACGCCATGGCGGCGGCTCGGCGAGGGCGCGCAGCGCTTCACGGGCGTTGCGCCCGGCCCCGGCCGAGACCTCGGCGCCGTCCTTATCGCGGGCGACGGCCAGGACGAGCCCCTCCACGGGATCGCGGGAGAGCGCAATGGTGTGGCCGCCGACCAGCAGTGCGTCGGCGGCCGGATGGTCCGAGGGAGCGGCCTTGTCCAGCAGGACATGGGCCGCGACCAGGCCGGCGACCGGGTTGCGGTGGCGGCCCAGAAGCACGGGCTCCCCGTAGGGGTCGGCGACCTGGCGAATGAGATCGCCGAGCTTGGACCGCGCCGTCGACACCGGCACGAGGGGCAGGCCGCTCCACACCCCACCCACCTTCGACAATGGCACCAGCCCGGCCCACTGCCAGCGCTCGCGGGTGATCATGATGGTTCTGCCGTTCCTGGCCTCCTCCACGAGCGAGCCCCAGCGGGCGCGGGCGTCTTCGACGGAGAAGGGGACGCCGAGCAGCGCTACGAGCTGGTCGTACGACGGCCGTTCTGCGTTGATCATCCGAAGATCGTAAGGTGCCTTACGGAATTATCGCAAGCCGCCTTACGAATATGGCGGGGAGCGTCCGGCGTCTCGGGAGCCGGCGCCGTGAAGCGACGGGACGGGACGACGCCGTAAGCCGAGAGCCGCCCGGATGTCAGTAGCTGAACGTCGTCGCTCCGTCGCCGATCCAACGCCACATGGGCACCGTGCCGCCGATCTCGGCGGACTTGATCAGCTGGGTCTCGTCGAGGCCCTTGGCGTTGAAGCAGATCGGGCAGACCAGGAACGTTCCACCCGCGTTCTGGTACCGCTGGACCAGATCGGGCAGCGGCGGGCAGCCGTTGCAGGCCACTCCGGTGGCGACGCCGTGCAACGCCAGCCGGACCGCCTCCTTGGTCAGGAACATCAGCGTCGGCCGGCCTTCCTCGGCCGCGCCGACCGCGACCAGGAACGCCACGGTGACCCGCTCGGGGTCCTCCAGGCCGGTGGTCAGGCTGATAACTGCTTTTCCGGACATATCACTCCTCGTCGCATGTGCTTTCCCCTTCGCTGATGAGATTGCGTGACGCGCGACCATCGGCCCAGTACTTTTTTTGTAGTGGCGAGGGCTGGTCCCCGCCGGGAGGCGGAGCCATGAAACGCTACGGCCAGTACTGCCCGGTCGCCCGGGCCGCCGAGATCCTTGCCGAACGCTGGACGCTGCTCGTCATCCGCGAGCTGATTTGGGGTGAGGACCGGTTCAACGGCATCGCCCGCGGCCTCCCCCGGATGTCGCCGTCGCTGCTCGCGGCGCGGCTACGCGAGCTGCAGCGGGCCGGTCTCGTGCAGCGCCATCTCATCGACGGCGAGCCCCGCTACCGGCTCACCCCGGCCGGGCTGGAGCTGCAGCCACTGCTGGAGCAGATAGGCGCGTGGGGCGTGCGCTGGATGCACGAGCTGCGCCCGGACGAGTTCGACCCCGTACTGCTGATGCTCGACATCAAACGGCAGTCGCAGCCGGCCTGCATGCCCGAGCGAGCGGCCACGGTGCAACTCCACTTCCGGGACGCGCCTACCGGGCAGCAGCGATGGTGGCTGGTGCTCTCCCGGTCCGGTGGCGCCGACGTGTGCGACACCGACCCGGGCTTCCCCGTCAGCGTGTGGCTGGAGACCGAGGTAGCGACCCTCACCCGCATCTGGATGGGCGACATGAGCTGGTCGGCGGCGCTCCGCGGTGCGGCACTGCGCCTGAGCGGTGACCCCACCGCCTGCCGGGCGCTGCCGCAGTGGCTCGACGTCAGCCCGTTCGCTGCCGTCGAGCGTGCGGCGGTGTCATTACCCCGGTGAAATCCCTAAGAGGCCGCGCGGATAGGGGCGTCTGCCGGGTGAGGATGAAACACAGGCATGGAGCCTCAAGATCACGTAGTTGTGTACGCTCCGTGATCGACAACGAGGATCGTCCGTGCCTGTTCTGCCATCATGGCTTGCCGAACCGCTGTGGGTCCAGTTCGAAGCTTTGCCCCAGTAGCCGGTCCAGTTGCCTCTGGCGGCGCCGAAGCCGTCAAGGCTGGAAAAGACGTCGAATGTGTAGGTAGCGGTCATGACGCTCTCCTCGAGTGCGGTTGATCGCGTGTTGGGGATACAGACTGGCAACCAGGGGCATGAGCATCAGTTTGGAAATGGCGCATCGCGCAGCAGCAGGGCCGCTTGCACCCGGTTCGTGCAGTTCAGTTTGGCGAGGATGCGGCTGACGTAGGTCTTGACGCTGGCCTCGGTCATGTGGACGCGCCGAGCGACCTGGGCGTTGGACAGGCCCTGCGCCACCAGGGCGAGGATGTCGGCTTCGCGCGCGGTGAGGGCGGCAAGGCGGCGGGCGGCGTCGCGTGCGCGCTCGTCGTCGCCCGGCGCCGCCATGTCCAGCACCTGGCGCGCCACGGCCGGCGACAAGTACGCCTGCCCGGCGTGAGCGGCACGGACCGCCCGGATCAGCTCGTCGGGGGTGCACGTCTTCAGGACGAACCCGGACACGCCTCGCCGCACCGCTCGCCGTACGTTGTCCTCATCGCCGAACGCGGTGAGCAGCACCACGCGCGTCCCGGTCAGTTCGGCGGCGGCGGCCAGACCGTCCATCACCGGCATCGAGATGTCCAGGAGCGCGACGTCGATCCGGTGCCGGCGCGCGGCCCGCACCGCCTCGCGTCCGTCGCGCGCGACGGCCATCACCTCGATGTCCCCGGCCGACTCCAGGACGGTGCGGATGCCGGTGGTGATGAGAGGCTCGTCGTCAGCGATCAAGGTCTTGATCACGTGGCGGCCCCGGCCAGAACCGGCACTAGCGGGAGCATCGCGACGAGCCGGAACTCGCGCGGTCCCGGGTGGATGCGCAGCAAGCCCCCAGCCGCGGCGACGCGTTCGGTGAGCCCGTGCAGGCCGCCACCGCCGGAGGAGGAGGAGGAGGAGGAGGGACGGCGGGGCATCGCGTTCGCCACCGAGACCAGGAGAGCGTCCGGTTGCCAGTCGAGCGACACGGTGATCGGCGTGCCGGACGCGTGCTTGACCGCGTTGGTCAGCCCTTCCTGGACAACCCGGTAGGCGGCGTGGGACGCCCTCGGGTCGGTGAGCGGGAGCGCCTCCCCGGACGACTCGATCGTCACTGTGGCCCCCGCAGCCCGGGACCGTGCGACGAGGTCATCGATGTCGTCCAGGCCGGGGGCGTCATGGCTGCGTAGCGCGTTGACCACCTCGTGCAGTTCGACCGCGGCGGCGCGGGCGGCGTCCGCCAGGCCGCCCACCGCCAACTGCTGGCCGGGAGACAAAGGGCCCACCTCCAGCGCGGCGGCCTGCACGGACACCAGGCTGAGCAGGTGGCCGAGCGAGTCATGCATGTCATGGGCGATGCGCACCCGCTCGCGTAGCCGTTCCTGTTCGGCGATGAGGGCCCTCTCCCGGCGCAGGTGCTCGCGCTCCTGGGCCACGTACCGGCCGGCGAGCAGCGGCAGCGCGGTCAGCACGACGACGCGGGCCAAGGAGATCCACGGCTCCTGAGCGCCGGGTGAGCGCTCCACGGCCAGCAGGAGAACGCACACGTACGCGCTCAGGGCACAGGCCGTCACAATCACGTCTCTGCGTGCGGAGATGCGGTGCCCGGCCTGAAAGCCGGTGCAGACCAGGAGGGCCAGCGACCCGCCGGTGAGCACCGCCAGCGCCAGCGCCGCGAGGAAGGCGGCGAACGGCAGGCGGTTCATCGCCGCCATGGTGAGCGCCACGGCCACGGCGTACGCGGCAAGCAGCCAACCCGCCGTCCCGTCCAACCACAACAGCGCCGTATCCGCGACCACGACCGCGGCGACAAGCGCATACTTGGACACAACCTCACCTTACTCATGGCACCTTGTGGCGCTCCTAGTCAACTTTGGTGAACAGCCGTCGATGACTTTCGCGGGCAGACCCCGGCTGTCCGCGACTCTTAGCGTTCTGCGCATGCTCAAGACACTCATGGCGCTGGCCATCCTCACGACACCGGTCAGCGCCCAGGCGCCGCAGCCGTCTCTGCAGTGGAGCGCGTGTCCCATCGCGGACGCGCCCGAGCTCCAGTGCGCGGACCTGTCCGTCGCCCTGTCGCCGAAGAGCGGCCGCAAGATCACCTTGAAGGTGGCCCGTCTGCCCGCCACCGGCGCCAAAATGGGATCCGCGCTGGTCAACTTCGGCGGCCCTCAGGGGCACCAGATCGCCTCTCTGGGCTCACGTGCGCAGATCTTCGACAAGATCCGAGCGTCCATGGACGTCGTGACGTGGGATCCCCGGGGCTATCCCGGTCTCAGCGGTGCGGTGCTGCAGTGCGACTGGGGCTTCGTACGCACGCCGGCGTTCCCCGCCGACCAGGCCGAGTTCGACCGGCTCACCGCAGCGAACAAGACCAGGGGCGACAAGTGCCGCAGCACCGATCCCGAGCTCTTCGACCACATGGACTCGGCCGCCGACGCCCGAGACGCCGACGCCATCCGCACTGCGCTTGGCGAGGACAAGATGAACCTCCTGGGCCTGTCGTACGGCGCAACGATCGCGCAGTCCTATGCCCGGCTGTTCCCCCACCGCGTGCGCACGATGTACATCGACGGCACCCGAAACCACAGCCTCCGCAACTGGGAACGAGAACTCGACACCGTGGCCCGCGAAACCGAGCGCTTCATGGACCGATTCTTCACCTGGGCCCCCGCCGGGACGGAAAAACGCTGGCGGGCGCTGATCGCCAAAGCGAACCGCGAGCTGATCCCCGCCCCGAAAGCAGGCGCCCGCTTCGACGGCACGCAGTTGCAGGCGATCGCGTTCCTCAAGCTCCGGCCCGGCCCCGCAAGCTGGGGCGACTTCGTGGCGGCTATCACGGCGGCCGAGGCTGGCGACGCTTCGGACTTCGCGCTGTCGAGCCGCCAGCCCTACCCCGGCGCCCCGGGCGGCGGATACAAGGAGTGCCTCGACCTCCCGCGCCCCGCCGGCCAGCGGGACGTCGCGCGCACGGTCACGCGGCTGCGCGCCATCGCCCCCAACACCGGCGCCTCCTTCGCCCTCGCCTGGCACCTGCCGCTCACCTGCGCCGGCTGGCCGGCCCCGGTGACCAACCCACCTACGCCGATGCCCCATACGCTGCCGCCGCTCCTGGGCGCAGGAACCTGGCAGGACCATGACTCCACCCGCCGGGTGGTCGAGCAGATCCCCGGCAGCCGCACGATCGAACACGACGGCCCGGGCCACAACCTCTTCGGCGCGATGGCCAACCCCTGTGTCATCGACCACGTCAGCAGGTACGTCACCGAGCGCCGACTGCCGCACCGGGGAACCACATGCCCGTGATCCGACGGCAGGGAAACCGCCGCGGGAAGCGCTGGTGGATCGCGGGCGCCGTCACCGCGATCCTCCTCACCGCCGCCGCGGCGGTGACCGCGATCGCATTCCCGTCCGTCGCGGCCGCCACCTGCCCCGGCTGCTACGGCCTGGAGCGGCTCCAGCCCGGCCTGTACGCCGAGCCAGGCCTGCCGCAAGGCCGACGCCGGCACGTGATCGAGGTCATCGAGCAGGCGAACAAGCGGGTACACGCCTTCTTCGGAGGACGGAAAAGCTCTCCGGACATCCTCGTGTGCCTGTCCGAGGACTGCTACCGCAGGATCGGCGGCGGCCGTGAACGCGGCATCGCCGTACTGAACCAGTCGGTGATGCTGTCCCCGCGCGGCGTCGATCCCGTGATCGCCTCGCACGAACTGACCCACGTGGAACTCCACGCCCGCCTCGATGGCGCCGAAGTCCCGCAGTGGTTCGACGAGGGACTGGCCGTCCTGGTCAGCGACGACCCCCGATACCTCGCCCCCACCGGCGACCGCTGCCTGCTCGACTCCCGCCGGCCCCTCCCGGCCACGCTCGAGGACTGGCTGCGCGCGGCATCAGCGGATCCCCAACTGTATGCCGAAGCCGCCTGCCAGGTGAGTCGTTGGGCAGGGACGAACGGCGGGAAAGAGACCGTACGAACCCTCATCGAACGGCTGTCAACAGGACAGGCCTTCCCCCCACATCCAGATACCGGCCGCAGACCTCACGGGAGCAAGATCGCCATCCCTCCACTTGGGTGAAGAGGTGCCGGCCGAATCCGGCAGATCACCGCGAAGGGGCGCCTCCGTGGCCGAGCAGGAACCGAATTGGCAGCCCATCAGCATGCTCGCGACCACATCGCCGGCGGCACCGCCATGGTGGCCGAGCAGAAGGCCACTCTGGAGCGCGACCTGGCCAAGCCGTACGCGCTGGACGACGCCACGGTGGCACGCGTGAAGAAGGTGTTCTCCCAGACCGCCGCCGACAAGGGAGTTTGAGCATCCGAACGAAAGTCGCGTCTAGCGGGCGCGGCTTACCGTGGCGGGGGTCTTCTCCCGAACGTGTCCCAGTCGTCACGTGGCTCCGCGTAACCACGTTCGAATGGCGTGGTCCGCCGACTGGCGTTGCGTTGATGGCAGGGGCGTTGGCCCTACTTCCGGAAGATGTGGCAGGCGTGTCGATCCGCCTTACGGCAAGAGCTTGGTGAGAAGGGTGCGAAGTTCTTGAGCGCCGTCCGGGCCGAGGACGTCGTCGAGGTCGCGCTCCATGCCGTCCAGGGCTTCACGCACTGCGGGGATGCGGGCGCGGCCGAGGTCGGTGAGCTGCAGGGCATAGCGGCGTCGGTCGTGGGGTCCTGACCGCGGGACACGATGCCGGCGTTCACCAGTTCCTCGATGAGTGATGCGGTGGCCGGTTCGGTCAGGTGAAGGTATCGGGCCAGTTGCTCTTGCGGGCAGGGGCCGAGCTGGTCCAGGGCGGGCAGCAAGGCGAAGTGGCGGGTGCGCAGGCCGTACGCGGCGAGCCGATGATCCCCAAGACGGCGCAGCCGGTAGTGAGCCTGAGCGATCAAGTGCTCGATGCTGTGGATGGCGGGTGGCCCGTCGTCGGCGACGAGCGAGCCCCCACAGGCCGGTCACCGACACCGACTGCATCAGCGGCAGGTTTCCCACCTGGGTGCCCGCCTGATGCCCCATCGTGCCTAAATCGCCGGTGCTGAACAGAAATCCCGCCGCGACGTCGGCCGCCGGGAAGACGAGGGTGCGGGGCAGCCCGCTCAGCCGACGGCCGAGCAGCCCGTCCAGCGCGTACGGTACGACGCCGACCACGCCGGCGCCGGCCGCGAGTATCGCAATTCGGTCACCCGGAAAGGCGCCCCGGAAGCTGATGGCGGCACCGACGGCCACCGCGACGGCCAGGGCCGGCAGTGCCCATCGGGCCCGGGTGGTCCGGGCGAAACGCAGCAGCAGCACCGGCGCCACCCACGCGGCCAGCGGAATGGTGGTCTGCAGAAAGGTGAACGGCAGCAGGGCCGTACCGGCCAGCAGCCAGAGCCACGACCTCATCGGTTCCTCCGCTCCGCGTCTGACGGGATGGCCTTGACGAGCAGCAGCTCGCCGTCCACGTCCCACAGCAGATCGAGTACGGCCCGCAGCGCGGCCTGGTCGACGGCCAGGCTCGGGATCACCGTGCGGTCGCCGTCCGACTGGACGACCACCGCGCTGAACCGGCGGCGTAGTTCATCGTTGAGGCCGCTCGGGAGAACCCCGCGAACCTCCACCCTGTAGTTCGTCGTCATGTCGCGCCCCTTTCGTCGGATGGGGCGAAGCATCGCGGGCAACGGGGGGAGAGCACACCACCCAGGGGCCGGACCACCCAGGGTGGAGCGCGGAGCCGCGTCGGATCAGCCCGAGCTCGCGCCCGCGTTGGACGGCTTCGGCGTGGGAGGTGACGTCGAGTTTGCGGTACAGGGTTTGCACTGCTCGTCGTATTCGCTACGGAAACCTAGGTGTCTGCACTGATCTCGTGGTGGCGCTCGTTCGGGTTCGCGGTGACGACCAGGCCTCGGGGCAGGATCACTTTGCCGGGCCAGTGCGCGTCAGTGAGGCGCCCGTCGATCTGGTCGCCCCGTGAGAACACCGAGCCTTCACGCCCGCGACGTAACGGGCGGGGGCCGGTTCTGGCCGGGCAGGTGAAGGCGAGGCGGCCATCAAATCGTTCACATGTTCTACTCGGGCGGACCAAATGGTGGTAGTCTTTTGGTCACTGACAGTGAAAGCGGGGGCGGGGTGGACGCGTGAGTAAGCTCACCGCGACGGCGACTTGCACCGCCCATCGCGCGATCGTGGAGCAGACCGGTCAGGTCGTCTCGCAGCCGCTGCCGGCCGAGCGGGTGGCCTGGTTGACCGGCCTGGCGCGGGAGCTGACCGCCGAGATCGTGGCCGGCCGGTGGAGTGCGGCGGATCTGGACGCCCTGGCCTCTGGGGTGGGGCTGGACGGGCGGGCGTTGCCGGCCAAGGGCTGGATGGCGGTGCGCAGGCTGGGCTGGAGCGTAACCGCGGCTTCGGGCGTGCATGTGTGTGATCGGGTGCTGCGATGCGCCCAGGAGCAGGCGGCCCGGCTGCTGCGGCTGGCTCTGCACCGCCGCGAGCTGGTGGCGGCGATCGTGGCGACCTGGCCGCGCGACCCGGGCAGGCGCACCGACGCCGAATGGGACGCGTTGCGGGCGGTGTTGCCGGATGGGGCAGGCGCGGCGGAGATCCGCAACCGGACACGTCAGATCCGCGCCTACCGCGACGCGCACGACGGCGTGCTGCCGGTGGACCTGACCGAGCTGGAGGGTCCTCCGGCGTGCGCGGCGCAGATCGTGCTGGCCGCGGCCGACCGGCAACTGGCCACCCTGGAGCGCACCGGCGAGCACGCCGCCCGGCTGCGGGTGAAGCTGCCCCTGACCGCGTCCCCGGCCTCCGCCAAGGACTGGGCCTGGCACCTGCTGCCCATCGCTCTGCCGCCGACCGTCCCGGCGGAGGCGAAACTGTGCTCCCCGACCCTGCGCGTGGCCAAGGGCCGGGTGCGCGTCGATCTGCCGTTCCAGACCCCGATCGGCTTCGCGCCCGCCACCGGTCATGTGATCGGGTGCGGCTTCGACTGGGGCCTGAACACCCTGCTCACCGGCACGGTCGGACGTCTGACGGCCGACGGCCGAGTCGTCTCGGATGGGCGGCCGCTGGCCTACGACGCGAGCGGCGTGTCGGCCAAGCTGCACCGGCTGCGGGCCGAGCGCGAGCACCTGGCCACCAAACGCACACACCAGGAGCGGCTGCTGGCCGGCCTCACGCCCGCCGACACCCGCTTCGCCGCGTTGGCCGCGGCGTATGAGGTCATCAGCGTCGAGCACGAGCGGGTGTGCGCGCGCATCCGAAACCTGAACAAGGCGCTGGCCTGGTCAGCGGCCCGCTGGGCACTCGACCAAGCGATCGCCGCCGGGGCGACGGTCATCTACCTGGAGAACCTGGCCAGCCTGGAGGCGCGCGGGCGCCGGGGGCGCGCGAACGCGCGGCTGTCGGGGCAGGTGCGCGGGCAAGTGATGGAGGCGATCCGGCACCTGGCGGCCCAGCACGCGATCGCCGTGGTCACCGTCCCCGCACGCGGCACCTCCAAATACTGCCCCCGCTGCGGCGACGGCACGTCGCTCCTCCGGCATTGCCCGGCCCCGGACCGGCTCGCCGAGAAGGGCTGGGCGTGGGCCTGGTGCCCGGCGTGCGGGCTGTCGTGTGATCGCGACTGGGCGGCGGCCGAACGCATCCTCGCCCGCGGCCTGCTCGGCCAGCAGGCCACCCGCACCGACCGCACCACCGGGACCCGCAGCATCGCTGCGGTGGTGGAGGGCAACGTGGCCCGCGCCCGCCGCCCCCGCAAGGCGACCCGGGCCGCCCGCCGCGCCCGCCGCACCCGAACCGACCTGCACCCCCGACCAGCCGCCCGGGACAGATCAAAGAACCGG
>NZ_JBQQBQ010000050.1:0-71794 GCF_052245915.1 Nonomuraea sp. 10N515B | reverse complement strand
CAATAACCGTCAAAAATGACGGGGTCATACATGTGTGATGCACATGCACTGGCTTTTAACACACTGTTGAGTTCTCAAGAAACGGACGCGTTTTCCGGCGTTTCGTTTCGGTCTTGCGTTATGTCTTTATTCTTTCAGCCGCCCGAATCCCTGTCAAATTGACTGGGCTTCTGGTACAACGCGCACAACACGCCAAGTCCACCGGAGTGGAGGAGGAGTGGGTTGCGCCGCACCGCGTCGGCTTCTAAAGATTAGCAGCGCTCTCAGACCGCTCGGGACGGTTCGTCATGTTCTTCGGACACAGAACGATCACGACCGAACATAGACTCCCCACGTGAGCAGCAACACGCCGCCACTGGCGAAGAAGATTCCTACCGAGCGGACCCATCACGGCGACACCGTCATCGACGAGTACGCCTGGCTGAGCAACAAGGAAGATCCGGATACCAAGGCCTACCTGGAGGCGGAGAACGAGTTCCTCAAGCAGCAGACCGGTCACCTCTCCGACCTCCAGGAGCAGGTGTTCCAGGAGATCAAGGGCCGCACCCAGGAGACCGACCTGTCGGTGCCGAGCCGCAAGGGCGCCTGGTGGTATTTCAGCCGCACCGAGGAGGGCAAGCAGTACGCGGTCTCCTGCCGCGTCCCCGCGGACAGCGACGCGCCACCGGAGATCACCCCAGGCGGCAAGCTCGACCGGGAGCAGGTGATCCTCGACGGCAACGAGCTCGCCGGCGACAGCGCGTTCTTCTCGATCGGCACCAGCGCCGTCACGCCCGACGGCACGATGCTGGCCTACTCGACCGACTACAAGGGCGACGAGCGTTTCACCCTGAGGTTCAAGAACCTCGAGACGGGTGAGCTGCTGCCCGACGAGATCGCCGACATCTTCTACGGGGGCTCCTGGTCGGCCGACGGCTCGGCGTTCTTCTACACGCGCGTCGACGACGCCTGGCGCCCGTTCCAGGTCTACCGGCACACCCTCGGCACCGAGGAGGACGTGCTGGTCTACGAGGAGACCGACGAACGTTACTGGGTCGGCATCGGGCTGACGCGCAGCGAGCGCTACTTGGTGCTCGGCGCGGGCAGCAAGATCACTAGCGAAGTGCGCATCCTCGACGCGAACGACCCCGCCGGCGAGTTCCGTATCGTCCGGCCCCGGACGACAGGGATGGAATACAGCGTCGAGCACGCGGGCGACTTCTTCTACATCCTGCACAACGAGAACGCCGAGAACTTCGAGCTGGCCACGGCCCCGCTCGACGACCCGGGCGCCTGGACTCCGATCATCGCGCACCGCGACGACACCAGGCTCCTGGAGATCGACGCGTTCGAGGGCCACGCCGTGGTGCACTTCCGCCGCGACGGGCTGACGGGCCTGCGGGTTCTGCCGTACCCGAGCACGATCGCCGACTGGCGCGAGCGCGTCGAGGCGGCCGAGCGGAACGCGTACGAGATCGACTTCCCCGAGCCGCTGTACGACGTCGGCCCGGCCGGCAACCCGGAGTTCAGCACCAAGCGGCTCAGGCTGGCGTACACGAGCATGGTGACCCCGCCCAGCGTGTACGACTACGAGCTCGACACCCACGAGCTGATCCTGCTCAAGCGGCGCCCGGTGCTCGGCGGCTACGAGCCGGCCGACTACGAGCAGTTCAGGGAGTGGGCCACGGCCGAGGACGGGACGAGGATCCCGGTGTCCATCGTGAAGCGGAAGGACGCGAGCAAGCCCGCCCCGACCGTGCTGTACGGGTACGGCAGCTACGAGACCTCCATCGACCCGGGCTTCTCGGTTCCGAGGTTGTCGCTGCTGGACCGCGGGTTCGTCTTCGCCGTCGCGCACGTCAGAGGCGGTGGCGAGATGGGCCGCCACTGGTACGAGGACGGCAAGCTCACCAAGAAGCGCAACACGTTCACCGACTTCGTGGCCGTGGCCAGGCACCTGAAGGCGACCGGCTGGAGCGAGCGCGTCATCGCCAGGGGCGGCTCGGCGGGCGGCCTGCTGATGGGCGCGGTGACGAACCTGGCGCCGGAGGAGTTCGCGGGCGTGGTGGCCGAGGTGCCGTTCGTGGACGCGCTCAACACCATCCTGGACCCGTCGCTGCCGCTGACCGTGATCGAATGGGACGAGTGGGGCGACCCCCTGCACAACCCGGACGTGTACGCCTACATGAAGAGCTACACCCCGTACGAGAACGTGGACGGCAGGTCGTACCCGCCGATCCTGGCGATCACGAGCCTGAACGACACCCGCGTCCTCTACCACGAGCCGGCGAAGTGGATCGCCCGGCTGCGCTCGACCGCGCAGGGCGGCCCCTTCCTGCTGAAGACGGAGATGGGGGCGGGTCACGGCGGGCGCAGCGGCCGTTACGATGCCTGGCGCGAGGAGGCGTTCGCGCTCTCCTGGATCATCGAGAGAGGCACGTCATGACCTATCAGGCCGACGAGGCGCGCTATGAGCGCCAGCCGTACAACCGCAGTGGCCGCAGCGGGCTGAAGTTGCCCGCGGTTTCGCTGGGCCTGTGGCACAACTTCGGCGACAACCGGCCGATCGAGAACTCCCGGGCGATCCTGCGGCGGGCGTTCGACCTCGGCGTGACGCACTTCGACCTGGCCAACAACTACGGCGTGCCGTACGGGTCGGCGGAGAAGACCTTCGGCCGGATCATGCACGAAGATTTCCGCAAATATCGGGACGAGCTGGTGATCTCCACCAAGGCCGGCTACGACATGTGGCCCGGCCCGTACGGCGAGTGGGGCTCCCGCAAATACCTCCTGGCCAGCCTGGACCAGTCGCTCCAGCGGATGGGCCTGGACTACGTGGACATCTTCTACAGCCACCGTCCCGACCCGGAGACGCCGCTGGAGGAGACCATGGGGGCGCTGGACCGGGCGGTGCGCTCGGGCAAGGCGCTGTATGCGGGCGTCTCCAACTACTCGGCGGAGCAGACCACGCAGGCCGCACGGATCATGCTGGAGCTGGGCACGCCGCTGCTCATCCACCAGCCGTCCTACTCGATGATCAACCGGTGGATCGAGGACGGGCTGCTGGACGCGGTGGAGGAGGAGGGGATGGGCTGCATCGTGTTCTCGCCGCTGGCGCAGGGCGTGCTGACCGACCGCTACCTGGACGGGGTGCCCACCGACTCGCGGGCCGCCACCAGCCGCTTCCTCTCCCCCGACCGGGTCGACGCGGAGCTGGCGCGCGATCTCAACGAGGTCGCCAGGGGCCGGGGGCAGACGCTGGCTCAGATGGCGCTGTCGTGGACGCTCAGGGACCCGCGGGTGACGAGCGTGCTCATCGGCGCGAGCAGCGTGAAACAGCTGGAGGACAACGTGGCCTGCGTCGACGGCCCCGACTTCACCGAGGACGAACTCGAGGCCATAGACAAAATCACAGAGCGCTGTGCCGCTGGAGGTAGGTGAAGGAGGCCCAGCCGGGCAGCACCGGCAGCCAGAACGTGAGCAGCCGGTACAACAACACGGCCGACGTGGCCACCGCTTGCGGCACACCTGCCGCGATCAGCGCCAGGATGAGCGCGGTCTCGACCGCGCCGAGCCCGCCGGGTGTGGGCGCGGCCGAGCCGATCGCGTTGGCCGTGAGGTAGACGACGGCGACGGCGGTGAAGCTGATCTCACCGCCGAACGCCGCCACGCAGGCGTACAGACAGGCCACGAACGCGATGGTGATCGTGAGCGTGCCCAGGCCCGCCTCGATCATCTTGAGCGGCGACTGCAGCACGTCGAGCAGCCGGGGCAGCACGTTGCCGAACAGCTTGCGCAGCCGCGACGTGACCATCCTGCGCACCGGCGGCACGCCGAGCACCACGACGACCAGCAGCGCGATGGCCAGCAGCGCCACGACGAGCCCGCGCGACGGCGTGAAGGAGGTGGCGGTGGTCGAGCCGGTGATGTAGGCGAACAGCAGCAGCAGCGAGATGTGGAAGACCAGCATGATCAGCTGCGAGGCGCCCACGCTGGCCACCGCGCTCGCCGGCGTGATGCCGCGCTTCTGCAGGTAGCGCGTGTTGATCGCGACCCCGCCCACGGCCGGCGGCGTCACGAGCTTGACGAACGAGGACGCGAACTGCACGAGCACGGTACGCCAGAGCGGCAGCGGTTCGGGCACGAATCCCCGCAGCATCAGCGCGGCGGCCACGAAGCTGGCGAACGCGGCGACCAGCGCCAGCCCCGACCAGGCCCAGTTGGCCGTGGTGATCACCTTGTAGACGTCCACCTGGCTGAGCTGGTAGAGGACGATGTACGCGGCGATCGTGCTGGCGATGATCGTGATCAGCGTGCGCGGACGGAACCGCTCGAGGCGCAGCTCCTCGACCTTGCCCACCGGCTTGAGCGCGACGATGTGCTCGCGGAGCGCGGCCAGCAGGTTTTTCTCCTTCGCCAGGGCCGAGCGGGTCTCCCTGGTGAGCGCTATGCGCTGGAGCAGCGGCATGGCGGCGGCCAGTGCCTCGGGGCCCATCACGGCCGCCGCGGCCCGCACCGAGCGTTCGGGGCCGACGCGCAGCGCCAGGTAGGTGAGCAGCTGGGCGACGTCGAGCCGCAGCAGCAGGTCGCCGGCGGCGATCTCGCCGCTGCGCGCGTCGGTCAGCACGACGCGTCCGTCCCGGTCGAGGTGGATGCTGTCGCCGGTGAGCCGCCGGTGCGCCAGGCGCTGGACCTGCAGCAGCTCGACCTGCTCCCAGATCTGGGCGAGCAGCTCGTCGTCGATGTCCGCGTCGGGCACCTCGTCGAGGGGACGCGTCTCGATGTGCTCGTAGGCCAGCAGCGCGGCCTCGGTGCCGATCTCGCTGGTGCCGAGGAGCCGGGGCGTGCTCGCGCCGGCCGCCTGGGCGGCGTACGCCATGAGCGCCTCGCGCTCCAGCTCGGCCCTGAGCGACCTGATGGCCCGGCGCCTGGTCTCGGAGTTGAGCCTGATGCGCCGCCACAGCCGGTAGGGCAGTCCGGCCACCTGCCGGTCCCGGTCGAGCACGGTGACGTCGAGGCTGCTGCCGTCCTTGAGCCCGATGGCGTAACGGCGGCTGCCCTGGTAGTCGTCCTCGACCCGCCGGGCCGACACCACCATGAACGACAGCTTGCGGAGCGCGGACACCACGGCGCTGCCCGGCGGCCTGGTGTTGGGGCTGCCGACGCCGTACAGGGTGGCGTAGCCGATGGCCATGCCGACCACCACGGTCACGATGGCGCTCGGCAGCGTGATCTGCCGGCCGGAGAAGAACGCCAGGATGTAGAGGGCGATCGTGGTCCACATCAGCATGCGCCAGGTGGGGCGGCGCGAGATGCGGACGGCGGTGGCGTACGCGACAACCGAGGTGAGCAGCGTGTTCAGCGGCTCGATGTCCCGGTCGCCGGTCAGCAGCACGCGCAGGTCGTCGAGGTTGCCCCCGACGAGCCACTGTCCGAGCAGGAACGACCCGGCCATGCCGATGATGGCGGCGATCAGGCCTTCGGCGACCCGCAGGCCGTCACGGTGGAAGACCCGCTCGACGGCGAACGCCGCGGGCACCACGAGCACGGCCGCGCCGCCGAGGAAGGCCGCGATCCTGCTGAGCAGCGGGACGAGCTCCGCGCCCTCCTTGACGTCGGCCTCGAGGCCGATGAGCGTCTGCTTGGCGACGAGGGCGAGCAGGATGACCGCGCCGAGCACGATCAGCGTGGCGAAGAAGCGCAGCAGGTCGGACGGGCGCCGCAGGCGCTGCGGCAACAGCGGCTCTACGACGTAGACGTCGTTGTCCGCGCGTGACTCTGCCACGGCTGGGTCCTCCTCCGCGAGGTCCGCCGCGTCATCTCTTTCCCTGATATCGGCCACCGTCAGCGATTCTGCACCTTCCCGGCCGGACCGTACGATCTCTAGCTTCCAGTGTCCTCAATCCAGAGGCCGCGCAGCAAAGCTACACGGTGGAGCTCCAGGAGTTCATTCGGATTCCGCGACGTAAGCTGAGTCCCATGTCGGGCGAATTGAGGGTATTAGGGGCATGTCCGCTGGACTGCCCGGACACCTGTTCCTGGATCGTCACCGTCAACGATGGCAAGGCCGTCAAGCTCCGCGGCAACCCCGACCACCCGTACACGCGAGGCGCGCTCTGCGTGAAGGTCAACCGTTACCTGGAGCACACGCAGGCCGCCGACCGCATCCTCCACCCGCTGCGCCGCGTCGGGCCCAAGGGCTCGGGCCGGTTCGAGCGCATCACGTGGGACGAGGCGCTGGAGGAGATCTCGGTACGGCTGCGCGGCATCGTCGAGGAGCACGGCGGCGAGGCGATCTGGCCCTACCTGGGCACGGGCACACTGGGCTACCTACAGGGCGCCGAGGGCGTGGCGGGCCGGCGGTTCTGGAACGTGCTCGGCGCCTCCAAGCACTGGCTCAACATCTGCTCGGCGGCCGGGAACAGCGGGCTCAAGCGTACGAACGGCACCCCGGCCGGCATGGACCCGGAGAACTTCTCGCTGGCCAAGCTGATCCTGCTCTGGGGCACCAACACGCTGACCACCGGTCACCACCTGTGGAAGTTCATCCAGGACGCCCGGGCGAACGGCGCGTACGTGGTCGCCATCGACCCCATCCGCACCAGGACAGCCGATCAGGCCGACGAATACCTGCCGATCAGGCCGGGCACGGACGCGGCGCTCGCGCTCGGCCTGCTCAACGTCGTGCTCGCGGAGAACGCGCAGGACGAGGAGTTCCTGGCCGAGCACACCGAGGGCTGGCCGGAGTTCCGCCAGGAGATCCTGCGCCACCCGGTCGAGAAGGTGTCGGAGATCACCGGCATCCCGGCCGCGGATATCCACAACCTGGGGATGAGGCTGGCCCACACCCGCCCGACCGCCATCCGCGCCACGCACGGCCTCCAGCGGCACGCGGGCGGCGGCACCGCGTTGCGCACGATCGCCGCCATTCCCGGCGTCACCGGAGACTGGCGGCACCCGGGCGGCGGCATGGCGTTCTCGACCAGCGGCCACGTCCACCTGGACCTCGACACGCGCGAGGACCTGCTGGCCAAGCCGGTCCGCACGCTGGTCATGACCAAGCTGGCCTCGCAGCTCGACGACGTGAAATGCCTGTGGGTGTACGCGGCCAACCCGCTCGGCTCGACCCCCGACGGAAACGCGATCAGGCGGCAACTCGCCCGCGAGGACCTGTTCACGGTCGTCATGGAGCAGTTCCCGACCGACACGGTGGACTATGCCGACATCGTGCTGCCGGCCACCATGCAGACCGAGCACTACGACCTGCACGCCGGGTACGGGCACCTGTACCTGCTGTGGAACGAGCCCGCCGTGGAGCCGGCCGGTGAGTGCCTGTCCACGACGGAGACGTTCCGGCGGCTGGCGGCGCACATGGGGCTGACCGAGCCGTCGTTGTACGACTCGGACCTGGAGCTGGCCGAGCAGCTGCTGTCCAGCGGGCATCCGTCGCTGGAGGGCGTCACGCTCGACCGGCTGCGCAAGGAGGGCTGGGTGCGGATGAACTATCCCCAGCCGTTCACCCCGTTCGCCGACGGTTTCCCGACGCCGTCGGGGCGGCTGCGCTTCCCGCCGACCGGCCGGGCGTACGTCCCGTCCCACACGGCCCAGGCGGAGGGCTCGGCGTACCCACTGGCGCTGATCACTCCGGCCGCGCACACCTTCCTCAACACGATCTTCGGCAACAACCCCGAGCTGCGGCGGCGGGCCAAGGACCCGGTGGTGCTGGTCAACCCGGCCGACGCGGCGGCCCGTGGCCTGGTGGCAGGCCAGCGGGTACGGGTGCACAACGAGGGCGGCGAGTTCCTGGCCGATGTGGAGATCAGCGACCGGGTGGCGGCCGGGGTGGTGGCCTCGGCGAAGGGCCGCTGGCCGAAGCACAGCCCCGGCGGCGCCAACGCGAACGCCGTCGTGGCCGAGCGGGACGGCGACATGGGCAAGGGCCCCGCCTATCACGACAACCTGGTCGAGATCAGCCCAACTTGAGCTTGTAACCCTCGTGGGAGGCCGTGAAGCCGAGCGAGTCGTAGAAGCGGTGCGCGTCCTGGCGTGACTTGTCGGAGGTGAGCTGCACCATGGCGCAGCCGCGGGCGCGGGCCCGATCGATCGCCCACTGGATCATCGTGCGGCCGAGCCCTTGCCCGCGCGTGGACGCGGCGACCCTGACGGCCTCGATGAGGCACCGCTCGGCGCCGAGTCGCGACAGCCCGGCCAGGTAGGTGAGCTGCATCGTGCCCACCACCTTCCCGTCACGCTCGGCCACGATCAGCTCGTCGTAGGGGTTGGCGTCGATCCGGTCGAAGGCCGCCAGGTAACGCTCGTCGGCGGGGTCGCCCTCACGGGTGGCGCCCAGGGGATCGTCGGCGAGCATCGCGACGATCGCGGGCACGTCCTCCTTGCGGGCCTGGCGGAAGAGCAGGGACAGCACGTACTGCGTCTCCGGGAGGTCGGGCCCGGACTCCCGTGTGATCACGCCGACCTTCCCGCTCGGCACGAATCCCTTGCGGGCGTAAAGCGCGCGGGCGGCGTGGTTGGCGTCCACGACCCAGAGCCGCACCTCCGCGGCCCCGGCGGCACGGGCCCAGGCGACGGCCTCGTCGACCAGCCGGGAGCCCACGCCCGCGCCCCTCGCCTCCGGCGCCACCCACATGGACACCAGATGGGCCCCGGACTCCTCCAGGCGCCCGCACAAGAGCCCCACCTCCACGCCGTCGCCGGTCGCGGCCACCCACCACTGTGAATGCGGGTCTCTCAGCCACTCAGCCCATTTCTCCGCCGGGAACGCGGCCTCGCTCTCATAAGTGGCCCAGAAGGCGTCCGGGGTGTCCAGGAGAGCCCTCAGCCGCACCTCGCGCAGCCGCGTCTGATCCCCCACGCCAAGAGGCACAATGTTGATTTCCTGCATGTCTGAATCATGTCAGGGACGGCTCAGGGTCCTTCCCCGATGCCCCCAAGGGATCCCAAAAGGCACGATTTCCCTATGGAGGAACGTCACATGAACGAAATCAGTCGACGCGATGAGGTCTCGCTTTCGGGCGCCGCCCTGCGTGGCGCCCCTTGGAAGGCCGCCGCCATCGGCGGCGGCGCGGTGAGCGCGGTCAGCTTCGGCCTGGGGGCGCTCACGGGCACCGGCGATCTGGTGTGGGCGCTGGGCCTCGGCATCAGCCTGTTCGCCCTGATCGCCGCGATCGGTGCGGTGTCCAAGCCGAACGAGGGCGACCGGGTGACCCGCCAGGCCCGCGTGTGGTCGCTGCGGCATCCGTGGAAGTTCGCGCTGCTGCCCGCGGGCATCACGGCGGTGCTGGACTACCCGGTGCAGCTGGTGCTGGACGGCGAAGGGGTATTCGGCTCGGCCGTGGACGCGCTGTGGCACGGCGCGCTGGTCTACCTGATCGCCGGCATCCTGACGCTCACGATGCAGGGCCGGGCCCGCTCCGCCCGGTGACCCGCACCCATCCTCAGGCGGTCGCCGCCTCCCGCTCGGCCTGGCTCCGGCACACGCAGAACTCGTTGCCCTCGGGGTCGAGCATCGTCACCCAGCCGCTGCCATCGGGCTGGCGACGGTCGTCATAGACGGTCGCCCCCAGCCCGATCAGCCGCTCCACCTCTTCGTCCCTGGTCCGTCCTTCGGTCCCGTTGACGTCGAGGTGCAGCCGGTTCTTCACGGTCTTGCCTTCGGGCACGCGGATGAACAGCAGGAACGGATCGCGTTCGGTCCGCAGCATCACCTCGTCGTCGCCCGGCTTGTCGCCCTCTCCCAGGGGCAGCCCGGTGGCCTTGCTCCACCAGCCGGCGATCTCGTACGGGTCGGCGGCGTCAATGGTGACGGCATGGATCTCGATCATGCCGCCACCCAACCGGACACCACCGAAAACGTCAAGGTGGTGTCAGCCCCACCAAACGGTGACCCACCGGTCCCGGGGCACCGGCCACATGCCGAGCTCCAGCACCGTCTCCGCCACTTCCGCCGCCCTGGACGGATCGAGGCAAACCCGCCGGCACGCGCTCTCCGCCAGCTCCTCCAGTGACGTAAAACGTTCCAGAGGAGCCTCCCGCTCCTCCACCTGCACGGGGTAGCCGAGCGCCGCCGCCAGCGCCACGCAGTCCTCCGCGATCGGCCGCACCGGCCTGCTCACCCCGTGGAAGTGCTCCCACAGCGGCGTCATCCAGCTCATGGGATGGCGATGCGGCAGCTCCAGCACCACCCGGCCACGCGTGCGCGCGTCGAGCGCCCGCAGGAAGTCGGCCAGGTCCGGGACGTTGTAGACCACGTGGGCGGAGATGGACGCGTCAACGACCGGCACCCGGTCCGCCACGTCAGGCCAGCGGCCCTCGACCGTCGTGACCGGCACGCCGAGCTTGTCCGCCCTGAGCGTGAGCCCCTCCAGCATGGGCGCCGAGGTGTCCACCGCGTAGAGGTGGCCGATGCGCCCGCCCAGCGGCAACGACGAAGCGCCGGCTCCCGACCCCACGTCGAGGAGCGTGCCCTGGTCGGGCAGGGCCTCGGCGAGCCGGGTCATGGTGGGCCCGTCGTCGGGCTCGGCCAGCGCCCTGTCGGTGCGTGTGCCGAACCGCTCCGGCGAATGACTCCACGGATCCGCGGGTGCCTTGGCCAGGATCTCCTCGGGGATTGCCCAGGATTCCAGTCGCTCTCGCCATCTGGCGGCGAGTTCTTCGGCGTCCATGGAGACGAGCATGCCATGCATGACGGGGGTTACCCGCGGGTAGCATTGCAGAGTAAGGTTACTCACCAGTACATAAGCCCCCGGTTCAAGGAGATCTACACCCATGGGCCACTACAAGAGCAATGTTCGCGACCTGGAATTCAACCTCTTCGAGGTCTTCGGGCGACGCGAGATCCTCGGCACAGGGCCCTTTGCGGAAGTGGACGAGGATGTCGCGCGCAGCATCCTCGAAGAGGTCAACAGGCTGGCCACAGGGGTCCTCGCCGACTCCTTCGAGGAAGGCGACAGGCACCCGCCCGTCTTCGACCCGGCGACCGGCAGTGTCGAGATCCCCGAGGGCTTCAAGAAATCGTACAAGGCGCTGGTCGACGGCGGCTGGGCGCACCTCGACCTGCCCGCGGAGCTCGGCGGCCCGGGCATCCCGCGGAGCCTGGCCTGGGCGACGGCCGAGATGGTGCTGGGCGCGAACCCGGCGCTCTACATGTACGCCGCGGGCCCCAACTTCGCCTACACGCTGTGGAAGGTGGGCACCCCGGAGCAGAAGCGCTTCGCCGAGCTGGCCATCGAGCGCGACTGGGGCGCCACCATGGTGCTCACCGAGCCGGACGCCGGCTCGGACGTGGGCGCCGGCCGGGCCAAGGCGGTGCGGCAGCCCGACGGCAGCTGGCACATCGAGGGCGTCAAGCGCTTCATCACCAGCGCCGAGCATGACATGACGGAGAACATCTTCCACCTGGTCCTGGCCCGCCCCGAGGGCCACGGTCCCGGCACCAAGGGGCTGTCGATGTTCCTGGTGCCGAAGTTCCACGTGGACCTGGAGACCGGCGAGCTCGGCGAGCGCAACGGCGTCTACGTCACGAACGTCGAGAAGAAGATGGGGCTGAAGGTCTCCACGACCTGCGAGCTGACCTTCGGCGAGAAGCACCCGGCGGTCGGCTGGCTGGTCGGCGAGGCGCACGAGGGCATCAAGCAGATGTTCATGGTGATCGAGCACGCCCGCATGATGGTCGGCACCAAGGCCATCGCCACGCTGTCCACCGGATACCTGAACGCCCTCGAGTACGCCAAGAACCGGGTCCAGGGCGCGGACCTGACGAGGATGACCGACAAGAGCGCCCCGCGGGTGACCACCACCCACCACCCGGACGTGCGGCGCGAGCTCATGCTGCAGAAGGCGTACGCGGAGGGCATGCGGGCCCTGGTGCTCTACACGGCCACGTTCCAGGACACGATCCTGATCGACCCGGACGACCGGCACGCGCACGACATGAACGACCTGCTGCTGCCGATCGTCAAGGGCGTCGGCTCGGAGCGGTCGTACGAGCTGCTCTCCCGTTCGCTGCAGACCCTGGGCGGCTCGGGCTACCTGCAGGACTACCCGATCGAGCAGTACATCCGCGACGCCAAGATCGACTCCCTGTACGAGGGCACGACCGCGATCCAGGGTCTCGACCTGTTCTTCAGGAAGATCCTGCGTAACCAGGGCGCGGCGGTCGGCTCGCTGCTCGGCGAGATCAACGAGTTCGCCGGCTCCGACGCGGGCAACGGCCGGCTCAAGGAAGAGCGCAAGCTGCTGGCCGAGGCCGCCGCCGAGGTCAAGACCATGGGCGACACCATGGCGGGCTGGGCACTCGGCTCGCTGGACAACCCGGCCGAGGTCTACAAGGTCGGCCTCAACACCACCAGGTTCCTGCTGGCGCTGGGCGACCTGGTGATCGGCTGGCTGCTTCTGCGCCAGGCCGAGGTGGCGCTGGCCAAGCTGGGCGACGGCGAGGACCCGTTCTACCTCGGCAAGATCGGCGCGGCCTCGTTCTTCGCCAAGACCGTGCTGCCCCGGCTGACCGCCGAGCGGCGCGTGCTCACCTCCACCGGCCAGGAGCTCATGGAGCTGCCCGAAGAGGCCTTCTAGAACCCGGTCTCACCACAGAACGCCCGCACTTGTGCGGGCGTTCTTCGTGTCCGGCCTGATGGGTGTGATCACCGTTACGCGGGTATGACCGTCGGCATACTCGCCATTTGCCTGGAGGTCGTCATGGGTGTCGGGGTCAGCATCTTCTTCCTCACGCTCGGCGCCATCCTGAGGTTCGCGATCGAGCCCGACGTGTTCGGACCAGCGGTCCACATGGACGTGGTCGGAATCATCTTCATGATCGTCGGTGGCGTGGGCATCGTGCTGAGCGTCGTGCTGGCCCCGAGGCGGGGCCGCACCTCCGACGACAGGCTCATGCACCGGGAGAACAACCCACCGGAGATCTAGACGCTCAGCTGCGCGGCCGCACGCGTCGCCAGGATGGGCTTGATGTGCTGGGCGATCACGGCCTGGTGCTGCGGGTGGTCGCGGTAGACCAGGTAGTCCTCGACACTGTCGAAGTCGGCCACCACCGCGTAGTCGTGGTTGCCCTGGTTGATGCCGGCGTCCGGGCCCACCGTGTAGGAGCGCAGCTGCGGGATGGCGGCGGGCAGCTTGCGCAACTCGGCCGTCACCGCGGCCTTCTGCTCGTCGGTCGCGTCGTCGGTCCATGTGAACAGCACGATGTGGCGAATCATGCGGCAAACACTATCGACATCCCTTCATGGGCAGGATTATTCTCAGACTGAGATTGACTCAGAATGAGAAGGACGTGCGCGCGTGGAGGACTTCCTGGCCGACTACAACCCGCGGCTCTACGCCCCGGTCGCGGTGACGGTCGACGTGGTGGCGCTGACCATCCGCGACCGGCGGCTGCACGTCCTGATCGTCGAGCGGGGCGTGGAGCCGTACGCGGGGGTGTGGGCGTTGCCCGGCGGGTTCATCAGGCCCGACGAGGACCTGGCCGAGGCGGCGGTGCGCGAGCTGGCCGAGGAGACCGGCGTGGCCACCAGGCCGGCGCACCTCGAGCAGCTCGCCAGCTACGGCAGTCCAGGGCGGGATCCGCGGATGCGCGTGGTGTCGATCTCCTACCTCGCCTTCGCCCCCGACCTGCCCGACCCGCAGGCCGGCACCGACGCGGCCGCGGCCGTCTGGCAGCCGGTGGACGACGTGCCGCCGCTGGCCTTCGACCACGCCCGCATCCTGGCCGACGGGGTCGAGCGAGCCCGGTCGAAGCTGGAGTACACGCCGCTGGCCACGGCGTTCGCAGGCGAGCTGTTCACCATCTCCGACCTGCGGCTGATCTACGAGAGCGTGTGGGGCACGCCGCTGCACGCGGGCAACTTCCACCGCAAGGTCCTGTCCGTGCCCGGGTTCGTCGAGGGCACGGGACAGACCACCGAGACGGGCGGCCCCAAGGGCGGGCCGCGCGCCAAGCTCTACCGCGCCGGCGACGCGCGGCTGCTCCACCCCGCGCTGCTGCGACCGGCGCGCGAGGAGGAAATCCGATGACCTTAAGGAGATAGATCATGGGCAGCGGAATCTGGTCCGCGGACGTCTACACCTCGGCCGCCCGTTACCGCGCGGCCTGCGGCCGCAGCGCCTTCGCCTACAGCGACGAGGGCGCCATGACCACCCATCCCGACCTCGACCCGTACGGCGTCACCCGCGAGTGCCGCGACTCCGCCGAGCACCCTGACTCGCTGGCCGTCGCGGTCCTGTTCGACGTCACGGGATCCATGGGGCGGGTGCCCCGCATCCTGCAGAGCAAGCTGCCCGACCTGCTCGGGTTGCTGCGGCGCAAGGGGTACGCCACCGACCCGCAGATCATGTTCGGCGCGATCGGCGACGCCACCTGCGACCGGGCGCCGCTGCAGATCGGGCAGTTCGAGTCCGACAACCGGATGGACGACCAGTTCGGGATGATCCTGCTGGAGGGCGGGGGCGGCGGGCAGAAGCGGGAGTCGTACGAGCTGGCCATGTACTTCATGGCCAGGCACACCTCGATCGACTGCTTCGAGAAGCGCGGCAAGCGCGGCTACCTGTTCATCATCGGCGATGAGATGCCCTACCTGCGGCTGTCCGCGCGGGAGGCCAGGGACGTCATCGGTGACCGCGTGCCGGGGCGCATGCCTGTCGAGCAGATCGCCGACGAGCTCCTGACGAAGTACGACACGTACTTCGTCGTGCCACGCGGGGCCAGCCACGCCGGCGACCGCGACGTCCTCGGCATCTGGCGGCACCTGCTCGGCCAGAACGTGCTGGAGCTCGACGACCTCGGCGCCGTGTGCGAGACCATCGCGCTCACCATCGGGCTCGGCGAGGACGCCATCGATCTGGACGAAGGGCTGAATCACCTGTCCGAGCTGGGCTCCGGCGCGGGCGGGTCGGTGTCGCGGGCGCTCGGACGGGAACCGCGGCGGCGGGGATGAGTGAGCACGTCATCGTCGTCGATCTCGGGTACGGCGACGCGGGCAAGGGCACCGTCGTGGACTGGCTGTGCGCCACGCGGGATGTGCGGGCGGTGGTGCGCTTCAACGGCGGTGCCCAAGCCGGGCACAACGTGGTGCTGCCCGACGGGCGGCACCACACGTTCGCCCAATTCGGGGCCGGGACGTTACGCGGGGTGCCGACGCATCTGTCGAGGTTCGTGGTGGTCGATCCGCTGGCGTTGGCGGCGGAGGCGGCGCATCTGGAGCTGCTGGGGGTGCCGGATCCGTTCTCGTTGATCACGGTGGATCGGGACGCGCTGCTCGCGACGCCGTACCACGTCGAAGCCGGGCGGCAGCGGGAGCTGGCGCGCGGGCAGGAGCGGCACGGGTCGTGCGGGATGGGTGTCGGGGAGGTGATGGCGTACTGGCTGGAGCACGGCCCGCAGGCGCCGCGTGCCGGGGATCCGCCCAGGGTGCTGGAGCGCAAGCTGCGGGTCCTGCGGGAGGCTCTCGGCGTGCAGGGGCCGCCTATGGAGGACTGCGTGGCCGCCTACCGGGCCTTCCAGGAGCGGGTGCGGCTCGTGGACCCGTCCTTCGCGGGGCGACTGGTCGCGTCGGGGCCGGTCGTCTTCGAAGGGGCTCAGGGGGTGCTGCTGGATGAGAACTGGGGGTTCGACCCGTACACGACGTGGAGCACGACCACGTTCGACAACGCGGAGGAGCTGCTCGGCGGGGTGGGGGCGGTGCGGCTGGGAGTGCTGCGGACGTACACGACCAGGCACGGGCCCGGGCCGCTGATGACCGAGGATCCGGCGCTGGATCCACCCGAGCCGCACAACGTGACCGGGCCGTGGCAGGGGCCGTTCCGGTCGGGGCACTTCGACGCGGTCGCGCACCGGTACGCCGCCGAGGCGGCCGGCGGGGTGGACCTCCTGGCGCTCACCCACCTCGACGTGCCGGTCTCACGGATGTGTGTCGCCTACGATCCACCGGTCTCTTTCACGCGGGACGACGAGCGGACCGCGCGGATGATGCGGGCGCGGCCGATTTTCGAAGACGGTGTATCAGACTGGGTCTCCGCTGTCTCAGACGTCATGGGAGCGCCCGTGTGGATCGCATCGCACGGGCCCACCGCGGAGAGCAAACGTGCTCTCGTGCCGGGCCCGCGGTGATCGCCGGGAGAGGGGTCCTCCCGGCGGTCACCGTCTCCCGCTCAGCTCCAGGCGAGGATGGCGAGCGGGTCCTCGAGCATCGCGCCCACGTCGCGTAGGAACAGCGAGCCCAGCTCGCCGTCCACGATCCGGTGGTCGAAGGAGAGCGACAACGTCGTCACCTTGCGGACCGCCAGCTCGCCGTCCACCACCCATGGCATGTCCCTGATCTGGCCGAAGGCCAGGATCGCGGCCTCGCCAGGGTTCAGGATGGGGGTGCCGGTGTCCACGCCGAACACGCCCACGTTGGTGATCGTGATCGTGCCGCCGGCCATCTCGGCGGGCTGGGTACGGCCTGCCCTGGCCGTCTCCGTCAGCTGGGCCAGGTGCTTGGCCAGGCCGGGGAGCGACAAGGTGTGGGCGTTCTTGATGTTGGGCACCACCAGGCCCCTGGGGGTGGCGGCGGCGATCCCCAGGTTCACGTAGTGCTTGATGACGATCTCCTGGGCCTCCTCGTCCCACGAAGAGTTGATCACGGAGTGCCGTCCGGCCGCCGTCAGCACCGCCTTGGCCACCAGGAGCAGCGGGGAGACCTTGACGTCGGCGAACTCGGGGAGGGCCCGCAGGCGGTGGACGGCCTCCATGGTCCTCGTCACGTCGATCTGGAGGAACTCGGTGACGTGCGGGGCGGTGTAGGCGCTCGTGACCATGGCCTGGGCGGTCATCTTGCGCACGCCCTTGATGGGGATGCGCTCTTCCAGCTCTCGCGGCTGCAGCCGTTCGGGGGCGACTGCCGGCGCCTCTGCCGCGGCGTGGACGTCGTCGCGGGTGATCGAGCCCTCTGGGCCCGTGCCGGTGATCGTGGCGAGGTCCACGCCCAGGTCCTTGGCGAGCTTGCGGACCGGGGGCTTGGCCAGCACGGCCGCCCGGCCGGGCGCCGTCGGCGGTGCCGTAGCGCCTTCCGAAGGAGCCGCGACTTCCGTGGGGCGACCGCCTACTGCCACGCGGGACGGACCGGAGGGGGCGGGGATGTCGGCTGGAGGGCGTTTGCGGGGGCGGCGTTTCGTCGCGCCCGTCTTGACGCCGTAGCCGACCAGGACCGACTGGCGTTCCTCCTTCGGGGCCGGGCCGCCGTGGGCGCCCGGCTCGACGGCGCCCTCCGCCGCCGGCTTTGGGACCATGTCATCGGCCAGGGCCTCGACCCGGTCCGCGGGCTCGGTGCGGGCGGCGGCCTCCGTGCCCGCGGGCGCCGCGGCCACTCCAGGGGCGCCTTCCTCCTCGGCGGTCTCGACGGCGAGGATCGGGACGCCCACGTCGACCGTCTGGCCTTCCTCAGCCAGCAGGCCGGCCACCACCCCGTCCCACGGGCTGAACAGCTCGACGGCCGACTTGGCCGTCTCGATCTCCACGACGGTCTGGTTGACCTTCACGGCGTCGCCCGGCTTGACGTGCCAGCGGAGGATCTCGGCCTCGATCAGGCCCTCCCCGACGTCCGGGAGCTTGTACTCACGTCGCATGCGCAGCCCTCTCTCAGTACCCGAAGGTGCGGTCGACGGCGTCGAGCACCCGGTCCAGGTCGGGCAGGTAGTGCTCCTCCAGCTTCGACGGGGGGTAGGGGGTGGAGAAGCCGCCGACCCGCAGGACGGGGGCCTCCAGGTGGTAGAAGCACTGCTCGATGATCCTGGCCGCCAGCTCAGCCCCGAACCCGCTGTTCACGGGTGCCTCGTGGACGACCACGACCCGCCCGGTCCGGCGTACGGAGTCCATGACCACCGGCTCGTCCAGCGGGTTGAGCGAGCGCAGGTCCACGACCTCCAGCGAACGCCCTTCCTCCTCCGCGGCCGCAGCGGCCTCCAGGCACGTCTTGACCATGGGCCCGTACGCCAGCAACGTCACGTCGGCCCCCGACCGGACCACCTTGGCCGCGTGCAGTGGCGTCCACCAGTCGGTGGACGTGGTGTCGATGTCGGCCTTCTCCCAGTAGCGGCGCTTCGGCTCGAAGAACAGCACCGGGTCGTCGCTGCGGATGGCCTGCTGGATCATGGTGTACGCGTCGGCCGGGTTGGAGCAGGCCACGACGCGCAGCCCGGCGGTGTGGGTGAAGTACGCCTCGGGGGACTCGCTGTGGTGCTCGACCGCGCCGATGCCGCCACCGCACGGGATGCGGACGACCACCGGCAGCTTGATCTCTCCCAGCGACCGCATCGGCATCTTGGCCAGCTGGGTGATGATCTGGTCGGCGGCCGGGAAGACGAAGCCGTCGAACTGGATCTCGCAGACCGGGCGGTAGCCGCGCAGCGCCAGGCCGATCGCGGTGCCGATGATGCCGGACTCGGCCAGCGGCGTGTCGATGACCCGGTCCTCGCCGAAGTCCTTCTGCAGCCCGTCGGTGACCCTGAAGACGCCGCCCAGCTTGCCGACGTCCTCGCCCATGATGAGGACCTTGGGGTCGTCCTCCATGGCCTTGCGCATGCCCTCGTTCAGCGCCTTTGAGAGGGACAAAACTGTCATTTCTCAAACCCCTCCAGGTACGCGGCGAACTGGGCACGCTCCCGGTCGATCAGGGCGTGGGGCTCGCGGTAGACGTGGTCGAAGATGTCGAGCGGCTCGGGATCCGGCATGGCCAGGCACCTCCTGCGCAGGTCGGCGCCCAGCTGCTCGGCCTCGCCGTCGATGGAGTCGAAGAACGCCTGGTCGGCCAGCTCGTTCCTGAACAGGTAGGCCTTCACCCGCTCGATCGGGTCCTTGAGCTTCCACGCCTCCAGCTCGCTGGCCACGCGGTAACGCGTCGGGTCGTCGGTGGTGGTGTGCGCGCCCATCCGGTACGTGAACGCCTCGATGAGCGTCGGCCCCTGCCCCGTACGCGCCGCCTCCAGCGCCTTACGCGTGACCGCCAGGCACGCGAACACGTCATTGCCGTCCACCCGGACCCCCGGGAAGCCGAAGCCGGACGCGCGGCGATAGAGCGGGATGCGGGTCTGCTTCTCCAGCGGCTCGGAAATGGCCCACTGGTTGTTCTGGCAGAAGAACACGATCGGCGCGTTGAACACGCTGGCCCAGATGAACGACTCGTTCACGTCGCCCTGCGAGGTGGCGCCGTCGCCGAAGTAGACGATCGTGGCGGCGTTGGCGTCGTCACGCTGGATGCCCATGGCGTACCCGACCGCGTGCAGCGTCTGGCTGCCGATCACGATCGTGTAGAGGTGGAAGTTGTGCTCCTTCGGGTCCCAGCCGCCGTGGTTGACACCCCTGAACAGGCCGAGCAGCTTGACCGGGTCCACGTCCCTGCACCACGCCACGCCGTGCTCGCGGTAGGTGGGAAAGGCCATGTCCACGTCGGTGAGCGCGCGCCCTGAGCCGATCTGAGCGGCCTCCTGGCCCAGCAGCGATGCCCAGATGCCCAGCTCCCCGTGGCGCTGCAACGCCACGGCTTCCAGGTCGACGCGACGGACGAGCACCAGGTCGCGGTAGAGCGACCGGACCTCCTCCGGCGTCAGGTCGATGTCGTAGTCGGGATGCTCGACCCGCTCTCCCTCGGGGGTGAGCAGCTGGACGAGCTCTGGAGGTGCTTCAGCACCACGAGAGGCTTCAACTGTCATGAGGTCGACTCCGTCGCCCTCATAACAGCTGTGCTGCGCTTATTGATGACCTCGACAAGCTCGGTCATGCGCCACTCCTGATGATCTCGGGGCCGGTGCCGATGGGGTCGCCACCTTCCGGCATTCCTGAAGCACGAACCAGGTGGTGGTGGTTCGTGCCTGTTTGGGGCCATAGTGGCAGACATCACAGCCCAGCGCGCAAGCCCCATGCCCTAGCCGTTCCCCTTGCGCCCGCAACCACACGCCACCGGTAGGGTAAGGACTGTTGCCGGGTGTCCGACTGACACCCGGTCCCCGCCCCAGTGGTGTCCGCACCAACGGGACAGCGTCCGGCGGGGCGGTGGCCCAAGAGCCGCACTCCATCCAGGAATGCGAAGTCAGGCCCCGACAACGCGGTTCTCAACCACGGTCCGCCCGGCTCGCCGGACGGATGCGGCATCGGCTTCCACCGGATCGCTGCCCAGCCTCGGCCGGCAGGCGACGAGGCGCCGATGTTCGCGTTAGTGATGTAAAACACAGAGATCCGAAGACGCTGGCTTTCCCAACTCCACCCGTATGTAGGAGGAACGCAGTGGCACGCGTCATCGTGGACGTCATGCTGAAGCCCGAGATCCTCGACCCGCAGGGCCAGGCGATCGCACGAGCGCTGCCCAGGCTCGGCTTCTCCGGCGTCTCGGCCGTTCGGCAAGGCAAGCGTTTCGAGGTCGAGCTCGAGGGCCCGGCCGACGAGGCGGCGCTCGCCGAGGTGCGCAAGATGGCCGAGACGCTGCTGGCCAACACGGTGATCGAGGACTACAGCGTGCGGGTCGAGGGGTAGAAGGAAGATATGCCGCCCCGGTTTCCCCCTGGGTGCTTAAAGCCGGGTTCGGGCGTGCCACAATGCCACGGGCATGCCAACAGTAAATAACAACAGCGTGATTTGCGGTTAGCCCCGATTTCACAGGGAAACCTACTCCAGGTGACATTCTGGCGCCCGGAGGAGTCCGGTGGATATTGAGTTCTCGTTGGCACTGCCTCGGGATGCGATCGGCATACCGATGGTCAGGCGAGTGCTTGGTGATGCCATGCGTTCACTCAACGTGAGTGAGACGTGCATCGCCGACATGCTGCTCGCCGTGTCCGAGGCGTGCTCCAATGCGGTGCGGCACGGGGGACCCGCCAACCGCTACGAGGTGACGGCGTCGATCGGCTCCGGCCAGTGCGACGTGCGGGTGGCGGACAACGGCAACGGGGTGCCGTCGATCCCGCCGCACTTCCCCCCTCCTGACACCGAGAACGGCCGCGGCCTGCTGATCATGCGTTCCGTGGTCGACGAGATCTCCTTCGGCATCACGCCCGGCCGTGGCACCACGGTCCACCTGCGCAAGCTGCTCGACTGGGACGACGAGGCCGACGCCCGTCCGCGGCAGCTGGCAGCCGTCTGAGCTGCGCGTCCGCGTGACGCACCAGCCGATGCGGACCACGCGGCAGCACCCGATAACCTGAGTAGACCGCCGCCGTCCGCCCCGAAGAGACGGTGGCGCGTGCGCGCGCATTCCTCGGAGGGGACGACTGTCATGAGCGCTGTCCGTGTGGGCGTAGTCACGTTTCCAGGAACTCTCGACGACCAGGACGCCGCCAGAGCCGTGCGCCTCGTGGGCGCCGAGGCGGTTCCGCTGTGGCACGCCGACCACGACCTGAAGGGAGTGGACGCCGTGTTCCTGCCCGGCGGCTTCTCCTATGGCGACTACCTGCGCTGCGGCGCCATCTCGCGGTTCGCGCCGCTCATGGCCGAGCTGATCCCGGCCGCCAAGGCGGGGCTGCCCGTGCTCGGCACGTGCAACGGGTTCCAGATCCTGTGCGAGGCGCACCTGCTGCCCGGCGCGCTGACCCGCAACGCCTCGCTCCACTACGTGTGCCGCGACCAGAAGCTCAGGATCGAGCAGACGGCGACCGCGTGGACCAACTCGTTCGCCCCCGGCCAGGAGATCGTGCTGCCGATCAAGCACGGCGAGGGCCGTTACGTGGCCTCCGACGAGACGCTGGCCGCGCTGGAGGCGAATGACCAGGTGGTCGTGCGTTACCTCGGCAACCCCAACGGCTCGCTCAACGACATCGCGGGCATCCGCAACGAGGCGGGCAACGTCGTCGGGCTCATGCCGCACCCCGAGCACGCGGTCGAGGAGCTGGTCGGCGCGCCGAGCACGGACGGCCAGGGCTTCTTCACCTCCATCCTCAAGAAGCTGGTGAACGCATGAGCGAGCGGAGCGAGCGACCAAATAAGCACGCCACCGATGTCGGTTCGACCGACGCAGTCGGTCGAACCGACAATGTGAAGCGGGCGGCTGAGACGCCCGACGAGCCGATGCCCTTCGCCGAGCTGGGGATGAAGCAGGACGAGTACGACCGGGTCAAGGAGATCCTGGGTCGCCGTCCCACCGGCTCCGAGCTGGCGATCTACAGCGTCATGTGGTCGGAGCACTGCTCGTACAAGTCGTCGAAGGTGCATCTCAAGCAGTTCGCCACCAAGGCGCCCAAGTCCGAGGCGCTGCTCGTGGGCATGGGTGAGAACGCCGGCGTGGTGGACATCGGCGACGGCTGGGCGGCCACGTTCAAGATCGAGTCGCACAACCACCCCTCCTACGTCGAGCCGCACCAGGGCGCCGCCACCGGCGTCGGCGGCATCGTCCGCGACATCATGTCGATGGGCGCGCGCCCGATCGCGGTCATGGACTCGCTGCGCTTCGGCGGCGCGGACGCCGTGGACACGCGCCGGGTGCTGCCCGGCGTGGTCGAGGGCATCAGCCACTACGGCAACTGCCTGGGCCTGCCCAACATCGGCGGCGAGGTCGTCTTCGACCCTTGCTACATCGGCAACCCGCTGGTCAACGCCCTGTGTGTGGGCCTGCTGCGTAAGGACCAGATCAAGCTGGCCACCGCGCCAGGACCCGGCAACAAGGTCGTGTTGTTCGGCGCGTCCACCGGCCCCGACGGCATCGGCGGGGCCTCGGTCCTGGCGTCGGCGACGTTCGAGGACGAGTCGCAGGCCAAGCGGCCCGCCGTGCAGGTGGGCGACCCCTTCATGGAGAAGCTGCTCATCGAGTGCTGCCTGGAGCTCTACGCGGCCGACGTGGTCGTCGGCATCCAGGACCTCGGCGCGGCCGGCGTCTCGTGCGCCACGACCGAGCTGGCCGCCAAGGGCACCGGCGGCATGCAGGTCGACCTCAACCTGGTCCCGCTCCGCGACCCCTCGCTCCGCCCCGAGGAGATCCTCATGAGCGAGTCGCAGGAGCGCATGATGGCCGTGGTCCGGCCCGACGACATCCCCGCGTTCATGGCGATCTGCGAGAAGTGGGACGTTCCTGCCACCGTCATCGGCGAGGTCACCGACACCGGGCGCCTGGTGATGATGTGGGACGGCGAGATCATCGTGGACATCCCGCCGGGCACCGCCGCCGACGAGGGTCCCGTCTACGAGCGCCCGTACCACGAGCCGGTCGGTCAGGCCGCGCTCAACGCCGACGCTCCCGACCAGCTGGAGCGGCCCGCCGACCTGCGGGCCACGCTGCTCCAGTTGCTCGGCTCGCCCAACCTGGCTTCCAAGGAGTGGGTGACCTCCCAGTACGACCGCTACGTGCGCTCCAACACCGTGCTCGCCCAGCCGGCGGACGCGGGGATGGTGCGGATCTCAGAAGTCATGGCGGGCGCGGAGCCGACCACCCGGGGCATCGCCCTGGCGACGGACGGCAACGGCCGTTACGCCAAGCTCGACCCGTACGCGGGGGCGCAGCTCGCGCTGGCCGAGGCGTACCGGAACGTGGCCGTGACCGGCGCCAAGCCGCTGGCCGTCACCAACTGCCTCAACTTCGGCTCCCCCGAGGACCCCGAGGTCATGTGGCAGTTCGCCGAGGCCGTGCGCGGCCTGGCGGACGCGTGCAGGACGCTGGGTGTGCCGGTCACCGGCGGCAACGTGTCCTTCTACAACCAGACGGGTGCGACGGCCATCAACCCGACGCCGGTCGTGGGCGTGCTCGGGGTCATCGAGGACGTGGCCAAGCGGGTGCCGTCCGGGTTCGTCGCGGACGGGCTGCGGGTCGTGCTGCTCGGGGACACGCGCGAGGAGTTCGGCGGCTCGGAGTGGGCGCACGTCGCGCACCGCCACCTCGGCGGGCTGCCACCTGTGGCCAACCTGGCCGCCGAACAGGCGCTCGCCACCGTGCTGGTGGAGGCCGCCAAGCGGGGGCTCCTCGAAGGCTCGCACGACCTGTCGGACGGCGGGCTGGCCGTGGCGCTGGCCGAATCGTGCCTGGCACGGGGCGTCGGGGCGACCGTGGCGCTGCCCGGCGACGCCTTCACCTGCCTGTTCAGCGAGTCGGCGGGGCGGGCGCTGGTCGTGGTGCGGCCGGAGGCGTACGACGAGTTCGCGTCGCTGTGCGGGCGGCACGATGTGCCGTGTTACGGGCTGGGGCACACCGGGGGCTCGGCGCTCGTGGTCGAAGGCGAGTTCGAGGTGGCGGTGGAGGAGCTGCGGGAAACGCACTCCGCTGCGCTTCCCGCGTTGTTCGGCTGACCTTTTCCCGAAAGGGGCCGGTACGGAGTTCCGTGCCGGCCCCTTTCGCATCACTTCTTCTTCAGGCAGATCACGTAGACGGTGCCGCTGACGGAGGTGCCGTAGTTGCCGCCGCCGTAGGTCTTCTCGTCGGCGCCCTGCGGGGCGGCGTCGTTACCGGAGCCGTTGTCGTCTTTGGTCACGCTGACCGTCCAGCCGTTGCCATTCGGGGCGCTGCTCATGACCACCGCGTTCTTGAGCTTGCTGAAGGAGAAGCCGCCGCCGGTCGCCATGCTGCCCTGGTGGCACGAGGCCGTGGCCGAACCGATGGAGTTCAGAGACGCGGTCTTGGTGTAGGTCTCATAGGCGGCGCCGTCGCCGGGGTCGCCCTTCGGGCCCTGGAGGCCTTGCTTGCCCTGAGGGCCGGCGGGGCCCGCCGGGCCGGTTTCGCCCTTGGGGCCCTGCGGGCCCTCGGGGCCGCGCTCGCCCTGCTGGATGGTCGTGGTGCCCTGGCTGCCGCCGCCGATCAGGACCCGCTCCTCCGTCTTCCTGCACTTCGTCGCCGGGTTCACGATCCGGGCGTAGCGGGACTTCTTGTGCACGCACGCGTGCACTTCACCGGCCGCCGACGATGCGGTGGCGACGCCACCGACGGCGAGGAGCGAGGCGGCGAGCGCGCCGACAGTGGCGAGGGTGAGCGAGGTTACAGAAACTACATAACGCATCTGTCACGATGCATTCCGTTACTGATGATTTGACCGATTGTCTTGAACCTCGGTGAGTAAAACGACGCGTTGGCGAAGGCGATCTCGGATGCATAATCGGTCTGTGTCAACCGCCGATCCCTCCGCTTACCTGCCTCCGGCCACACAACCAGTCCGTGGCGTGGTCTGGGGGATACACCTGGCCATGCCGCTGCTGGGCCTCTGGCTGCTGCTGGCCCAGCCGACGATCAACATCGAGTGGCACCACAATCCCAGCCACTTCTGGATGATCATCACGGTGGCCGGGATCAACGTGGTGCTCGGCGTGATGATCAGTGAGGCGTCCCGGCGGCGCCAGGACGCCCGGCTGTTCCTGGTGTCCATGGTCTTTCTGAGCAGCGCCGGGTTCTTCTTCATGCACGGCCTGGCCACGCCGCAGATCATCCTGCCGACCGGCTCGCTCGGGTTCGACCTGGGTCAGCAGGTCGGGCTCTCGATCGCGGCCGTGTTCGCCTTCGTCTCGGCTCTGCCGCTGGGCGAGCAGCCGGCCAAGCGGGTGCTGGGGTCCCAGCACTTCATCCGCGCAGTGCTCTTCGGCTTCATGATCGTCTGGGGGCTCGCGTCGCTCATCCCCGGGCTGACGCCGCTCAGTGAGGCGCCCTCCAAGGAGCCGCTTCCCTGGTTCGCCTGGACGTCCGTTCCCGGTGTGCTCCTGTACGGCGCGGCGAGCGTGATGATGTTCCTCATTCACCGGCGCCGCCCGTCGGCCATGCTGATCAGCTTGATCACGGCGTACGCGCTGCTGGCCGAGGCCATGATCGCCGGGATGTCGCAGCTCAACTGGAGGCTGTCCTGGTGGGAGTGGCACCTGCTGCTGACCATGGCCTTCGTCTTCGTGGCCTACAGCGCCTACCTGCAGTTCAGGCGGGAGGGGTCGAGTGCGGGCCTGTTCGACTCGGTGACGCTGGCGGCGACCGTGCGGCGTATCCAGCAGGACTACGACCGGGCGCTTGAGGAGCTGGTCGAGCACGTGCGCAGGGGCGAGCCGCTGGCCGCGACCCGGCTGTCGGGCAAGTTCCGGCTCAACGAGGGCCAGGCCGCGGTGCTCGACCGGGCCGGCGAGGCGCTGGCCAGCGAGCGCGAGCTGTCCGAGCGCCTGGCCGCGCTGGTGGACGTGAGCGCCCAGACCAAGGTCGGCCTGGGCGAGCAGGAGCTGCTGGCCACGTCGCTGGAGCGGGTGCGGCAGGCGTACGGCGATGTCAAGATCGCCCTCGTCGCGGACGGCAAGACGGAGATCGGCTCCCGTGCCTACCGGTTCGCCGGCAGCGACCCGATCAGGCGCGACCATCTGATGGCCTTCCCCCTGACCGTCAAGGGCAAGCTGGCGGGCGTGCTGGAGGTGCCCGTCGGACGCACGCGCCAGGATGAGGCGCTGGCCGCCACGCTGGCCGGACAGTTGTCGATCTCCCTGGAGAACGCCCGGCTCTACGGGGAGCTGCACACGCTGTTCCACCAGTACATGTCGCCCGACGTGGCGCACGCCCTGCTCGCCGACCCCGGGCAGGCGGCGCTCGGCGGCGAGCTGAAGGAGCTGACCGCGCTCTTCGCCGACCTCAAGGGCTTCACGACGTTCTCGGAGCAGGTCACGCCCGGCGAGATCGTCGAGATGCTCAATCGCTACCACACGGCCGCCGTCCCCTGCATCCTCAACAACGGCGGCACGGTCGTGCAGTTCGTCGGCGACGCGATGCTGGCGTTGTTCAACGCCCCCGCCACGCAGCCCGGGCACGCCAGGGCCGCCTGCAAGGCCGCGCTGGAGATGCAGCGGGCCGCGGCTGAGGTGGCCGAGGAGATAGCGTGGAAGCGCGCGGACGACGTCCCGTGGCCGACGTTCCGGATCGGCGTCAACACGGGGCCGGCCCTGGTCGGCAACATCGGCAGCCCCGAGCTGCGCGGCTTCAACGCGATGGGTGACTGCGTGAACGTGGCCGCCAGGCTCGAGGGCATCGCCGAGCCGGGCACCGTGGTCATCGGCGACACGACGCTCAAGCAACTGGGTCGCGGCGCGAAGGTGAACCCGCTGGGGCGGCTCAGCCTCAAGGGCAAGGAGGAGCTCGTGGCCGCCTACGTTCTCACAGAATTGCCATAGAACAGCGGACCACATATCGACATAATCGGGCGCATGAATCCAGAGCCCGGTGAGTTCCTGTCCATGCTGACCGACGAGGAAGCACAAGCCTTCCGCGCGGCCGGTCGCATCCGGCGCTGGGACCGCGGCACGGCGGTGATGAGCGAGGGCGACACGTCCGACTGGGTGCTCGTGCTGCTCGAAGGCCGAGTGAAGGTCTCCTCGCACACGAGCAGCGGGACCGAGGTCGTCCTCGCCGTACGCGGCCCCGGCGGGCTGCTCGGCGACATGTCCGCCATCGACGGCTCCCCGCGCTCGGCCACGGTGACCGCGCTGGAGCCGATCACCGGCATCGTGGTGCGCGACTTCCCGGCGTTCCTGGAGGCTCACGGGCGGATCGCGGTGCTGCTCATGCAGCTCGTCACCGGGCGGCTGCGGGACTCGGACCGCAAGCGCATCGAATACGGCGCGTTCGACACCACGGGGCGCGTGGCGACCCGGCTGATCGAACTCGCCGAACGCTACGGCGAGAAGACCAACAGCGGCGTACGCGTCGCGCTGCCGCTGTCGCAGGATGAGCTGGCGGGATGGACGGGCGCGTCACGAGAGGCCGTCAGCAAGGCCCTGCGCACCCTGCGCGACCGCGGCCTGATCGAGACCGGCCGGCGGCGCGTGGTGATCCACGACCTCGACGGGCTACGCAAGCGCGCCCGGTAACCCGGCGGACGTACGTCGTACGTCATAGTGGAGGCCATGGTCGCCGTCACCCCCGAAGAAGACAGCCGCCTTCGTTACGCCTGGCGGGTGTGCTCGGTCACCAGCCTGGGGCTGATCCTCATCGGCATCGCCGGCAGCACGCTCAACGTCGCGTTGCCCACGGTGGTGCGGCACTTCCACGCCAGCGCGCTGGAGTCCGGGTGGATCCTCCTGGCGTTCCTGCTGGTCAACACGGCCAGCCTGGTGTTCTTCGGCCGGGTGGCCGACCTGCTGGGCCGGCGCGAGGTGTATCTGGGCGGGTTCGCGCTGTTCACCGTGGCCTCGCTGCTGGCCGGCCTGTCGCCGGACGTCTGGTTGCTGGTCGCGATGCGGGTGCTGCAGGCGATCGGCGCGGCGATGATCCTCGCGAACGGCACCGTGATCATCACCGACGCCTTCCCGCCGGAGCGGCTCAGCCAGGGGATGGGCGTCTACATCGGCACGTTGTCGGTGGCGCAGCTGGCCGGGCCCACGCTCGGCGGGCTGATCGCGGAGACCGCGGGCTGGCAGTGGATCTTCTGGGTGAATGTGCCGGCCGGCCTGCTCGCGCTCAGCTGGGGCGCGGCGATCTTACGCAAGATGCCCAGGCGGCCGCGGCAGCCGGTGGACGCGCTGGGCAACGTGCTGGTGTTCGCGGCGCTGTCGGCGCTGCTGCTGGCGTTGTCGGAGGCGGGCTCGGGCGGGGTGGGCAGCCCTGTGGTGCTGACCGGGGCGGCGGTGTTCGCGCTGCTGCTGCCGCTGATCGTACTGGCCGAGCGGCGATCCACCAATCCGGTGCTGGATCTGCGGTTGTTCGGGGGGCGGCTGCTGGCGTACGCGAACCTGGCCTCGTTCTGCAACGCGCTGGCCCGCTCGGCGCTGATCCTGGTGGTGGCGCTGTACTTCCAGGCGGCGCGAGGGCTGGACGCCTTCGAGGCGGGGCTGAGCGTGTTGCCGGTGCCCGTGGGCATCGGGCTGGCCTCGCCCATCGTGGGGATGCTGGGCAGGAAGGTGTCGCCGTACGCGCTGTCCATCGGCGGGGCCGTGCTGAGCGCGGCCGGGCTCGGCACGCTGATGCTCACAGCGGACCCGCGCACGCCGTACTGGGTGATCGGGATCGGCTTGTTCGTGGCCGGGTGCGGCAGCGGGACGTTCCTCACCGGCAACACGACTCAGGTGATGAGGGCGCTGCCGCAGGACAGCCTGGGCGTGGTGAACGGCTTCCGCGTCATGGTCATGAACATCGGGATCGTGCTCAGCGTGGGCCTGTCGCTCAGCGTCTTGACCAGCAGCGTGGGGCCTGACCTGCGGGCTCAGGTGTACGCGGGCACGCTGTCGGAGCTGTCGCCGGTGGCGGTGGGGCAGCTGATGGAGGGGTTTCAGCACGCGTACGCGGTGTTGTTCACGGTCGCCTTGGCAGGCGCGCTGATGGCCGCCCTGGCCCGGCCTCGCCACCGCGATGCTGCTACCGCGCCCTGATGCTGAAGCTCGGCCTCATTTGAGGGCGGCGGCCAGCCTGGACTCCACATCGCGGTAGCGGGCGACCGGGACGAGGTGGACGCCGGCGAAGGCGCCGGAGTCCCGCAGGGCGAGCACCTGCTCGCAGGCGGCCTCCACCCCCGCCATGCGGTCCGCGGCCACGCGTGCGACCAGGTCGTCGGGGATGGCGATGTCCGGGATCGCGGCGGCGAGGGTGTGGGCGTGGCGTTCACTGGCCAGGACCATGACGCCGGCGTAGACCGGCACGTCCACCGGCTGGGCTTCGCGCCAGCGCAACTGCGCCTCCAGCGAGAAGCTGACCTGGGAGAACAGGAAGTCGGCCGTACGCTTCCATGACGGGATCGGGCGCAGCGCGGCGGCCGCCCCGAGCCGGAACCCCGGCGAGAAGTCCCTGGCTTCCTCGATCATGGAGCGAACCGTCAGGTCGCTGGTCCGGTTGCCGCTCGTCGGCTTGTCACCGTAGACGAAGAGAAACTGATCCACCCCGTACGCCGCCGCCGTCAGCAGGTCGCGGCGGAAGCCGAGCAGGTTGCGGTCGCGGGAGTTGAGGCAGGCGATGCCGCGCCCGCCCATCGCCTCCACCTCGTGGGCCACGGCGACGCTGGACACGGTCGCGCGGCCGATGTGGTTGTCCGGGATGAGGAACGAGTGGGCGATCGTGCTGAGCGTGCCGATCTGGTGCCTGACGTGCTTCAGATCCGGCTTGGTCGGCGGTTCAATCTCACAGATCAGCTCAAAGGTCACGATCAGGACTCTAGCGTCTGGCCGCCAGCGTCTCGATGCCGCTGAGGACGAGGTCGACGCCGAACGTGTCGTACAGCATCGCGTCCATCCCGTCGATCAGCGGGCCGGCCATCTCCACCAGGTACGGGTACTTCTCGAGAGGCAAGGACTGCAGTCCGGCCCGCTTGGCGCGGACGATGTACTCCTCACCGGGCCGGACGTGCACGGGGGCGTCGGCGATGGCGATGGCGCTCTGCAGCAGGTATTTGCTGATCAGGCAGCTCTCCTCCACGCTGAACCCCGCCGTGCGGGCCAGCCGGAGCGCCTGGTCCCAGACGGCCAGGAAGTTCGGCACCGCGATCACGTCGACCTGCTCGAAGACGTGCTTGGCGCACGGGTGCACGCGCAGCGTCCCGACCAGGCCCACCATGAGGTCACGCAACTGCTCCTGCCACGGGCGCTCGTCGGCCGGCTTGGGCGCGAAGCCGGCGATCAGGTGGTCGGCCATGCCGACGAGCAGCTGCTCCTTGTTCTTGTAGTGCCAGTAGAGGGCCATCGGCGTCACGCCCAGGTCCGTGGCCAGACGCCTGATCGTCACGGCGTCGAGTCCTTCGGCGTCGCCGACCTCCAGGGCGTGCTCCGCGATCGCCTGCGCGGTCAGTTTTCCCATCACGGTTGACAACTATACGCCGTACAAGTTCAACTGTACGCCGTACAAGTACAGCGTATAGGAGGCATTTGTCATGCGCTGGTGGGCGCTGGTCGCGGTGACCCTGGGCACCTTCATGACCTATCTCGACAACAACGTGGGCAACGTCGCCTTGCCCACCATCCAGCGGGAGCTCGGGCTCACGATCTCGGGGCTGGAGTGGATCGTGAGTTCGTACATCCTGGTCTTCGCGGGGCTCATGCTGGCCGGCGGGCGGCTCGCGGACGTGTTCGGTGCCCGCAGGGTGTTCCTCGGCGGGCTCGCGATCTTCACGGTGGCCTCACTGGCGGCCGGGTTCGCCACCAGCGGAGGCGTGCTCATCGCGGCGCGGGCCGTGCAGGGGGTAGGGGCGGCGCTGCTCACGCCGACCGCGCTGGCGCTGATCGGGCAGATCTTCCCCGATCCCGGCGAGCGCGGCCGGGCCGTGGGCATCTGGAGCGCCTCGGGGGCGCTGTCCATGGCGCTCGGTCCGGTGACGGGCGGCTTCATCACTGAGAACCTGCACTGGGGCTGGATCTATCTGATCAACGTGCCGATCGGGCTGGTGACGTTCGGGCTCGCGCTGTGGGCGCTCCGGCCCGCGTTCACCGAGCTCCGGCGGGTGCGTCACAGCCTCGACCTGCCGGGGCTGGTCACGTCGGCGCTGGCGCTGTTCGCGCTGACGTACGCGCTCATCGAGGGCGAACGGGCCGGCTGGACCTCGCCGGAGATCCTGGCCACGCTCGGCGTGTTCGCGGCCGCGGCGGTCGCGTTCGTGCTGGCCGAGGCGCGGGCCGCGGAGCCGATGATCGTGATGTCGCTGTTCAGGTCCCCGACGTTCACCGGTGGGCTGCTCACCAGCGGGATCTGGTCGTTCGGGGTGTTCGGGATCTACTTCTTCAGCGCGCTCTGGCTGCAGAACGTGCTCGGCTTCTCCCCGACCGAGGCGGGCGCGTCGTTCGTGCCGATGGCCCTGGTCATGGCCGTGATGGCGATCCTGTCCCAGCGGGTGAGCGCGCGGCTGGGCATCGGCCCGACGGTGGCACTCGGGATGGCGCTCATGGGCGCGGCCATCTATCTGCTCTCCGGAGTCGGCGCCGACGCCGACTACGCCGACGTGGCACCCTGGTTCCTCCTGTACGGGCTCGGCGGCGGCCTGCTGGTGCCGCTGACCGCCGCCATCCTCAGCGGGATGCCCAAGGACCGCTCCGGCGTCGCCTCGGGCATGCTGAACATCTCACGCGAGGTGTTCGGGCTGCTCGGCATCACCGTGCTGGGGGCGATCCTGACCGCCAGGCAGAGCGCGAGCGACCGGGCGCCGCTCGCCGCTTTCCTTGACGCTTACCAGTTCACGCTGGTGGTCGCGGCGGTGGTGGTGCTGGCGGCGATCCCGGTCGCGCTCTACGCGCTCCGCAGCCGAAGGGAAGAGCCTCAGGCGGCGGCCTCCGTCACCGTCGGGTCCTCGAACTGAGTGCGGTAGAGCTCCTCGTAGCGGCCGCCGGCGGCAAGCAGCTCGGCGTGTGTGCCGCGCTCCACCACGCGGCCGTCCTCGATCACCAGGATGAGATCGGCGGCGCGGATCGTGGAGAGCCGGTGCGCGATCACCACGGCGGTCCGGCCCGCGAGCGCCTCGCCGAGCGCCGCCTGCACGGCCGCCTCCGAGGTCGAGTCGAGCGCCGCCGTGGCCTCGTCCAGGATGACCACCCTGGGCCTGGCCAGCAGCAGCCGGGCGATCGTGAGCCGCTGGCGCTCGCCGCCCGACAGGCGGTAACCACGCTCGCCGACCACGGTGTCGAGCCCGTCGGGCAACGACTGGATCAGGGTCGCCAGCCTGGCCCTGGTGAGCGCGTCCCAGATCTCGTCCTCGGTCGCCTCCGGCCGGGCCAGCAGCAGGTTGGCCCGGATCGTTTCGTGGAACAGGTGACCGTCCTGGGTGACCATGCCGAGCGTGTCGCGGATGGCGTCGAAGGTCAGGTCGCGCACGTCCACGCCGCCGAGCCGGACCGCGCCTGAGTCGACGTCGTACAGCCGGGGCAGGAGCTGGGCGATCGTGGACTTGCCCGCGCCCGACGAGCCGACCAGCGCCACCATCTGGCCGGGCTCGGCCCGGAACGAGACGCCGTGCAGCACCTCGACGCCGCCACGCGTGTCGAGCGCGGCCACCTCCTCCAGCGAGGCGAGCGAGACCTTGTCAGCCGACGGGTACGCGAACCGCACGTCCTCGAACTCGACCGCGACCGGCCCGTCAGGCACCTGCCCGGCGTCCGGCTTCTCCTGGATGAGGGGCTTCAGGTCGAGCACCTCGAAGACCCGCTCGAAGCTGACGACCGCGCTCATGATGTCCACGCGGGCGCTGGCCAGCGCGGTCAGCGGGGCGTACAGGCGGGTGAGCAGCATGGCCATCGCCACGAGCGCGCCCGGCGCCAGCTGGGCGCGCAGGGCGTAGAAACCGCCGAGCCCGTACACCAAGGCCAGGGCCAGCGCCGAGACCAGGGTCAGCGCGGTGACGAAGGCCGACTGGGTCATGGCGGAGCGCACGCCGATGTCCCGCACCCGCCTGGCCCGGCTCGCGAACTCGGCCGACTCGTGCGCGGGCCGGCCGAACAACTTCACCAGCGTCGCGCCCGGCGCGGAGAACCGCTCGGTCATCTGGGTGCCCATGGCCGCGTTGTGGTCGGCGGCCTCCCGGCGCAACCGGGCGATCCTGGTGCCCATCCGCCGGGCGGGCAGCACGAAGATCGGCAGGAGCAGCAGCGCGAGCAGGGTGATCTGCCAGGAGATGCTGATCATCGCCGTGAGCGTCAACGCGAGCGTCACGAGGTTGCCGACCACGCCGGACAGGGTGTCGGTGAACGCCCGCTGCGCCCCGATCACGTCGTTGTTGAGCCGGCTCACCAGCGCGCCGGTGCGGGTCCTGGTGAAGAACGCGATCGGCATGCGCTGCACGTGGTCGAAGACGGCCGTACGCAGGTCCAGGATCAGGCTCTCGCCGAGCCCCGCGGACAACCACCTGTTGATCAGCCCGAGCCCCGCCTCGGCGACGGCCAGGCCCGCGATCGCCAGGGCCACCACGACGACCACGTCCAGCGGCTCCGCGTTGAAGATCGCGTCAACCACGCGGCCGGCGAGCAGCGGAGAGGCCACCGCCAGACCTGCCATCACCACGCTGAGCACCATGAACAGCGCCAGTCTCCGGCGGTGCGGGCGGGCGAAGCCGCCGATGCGCCGAAGCGTCGCCCTGGACAGGGGGCGACGCTCCGGCCGGTTGTTCATCGAATACAGCTGGTGCCAAGCGGTCATTTCCATGCTCATGGCATGGAACGCTACTTCCTCAAGTTAAGTTGAGGTCAAGCGCCGATCTTCTTGCCCTTGCTGTGCCAGACCACCGCGACCGACGGGCGCGGCTGGCTGCTGCCGCCATCGGGCCAGTGGCTGCTCGGCTGCTCCGGGGTGGCCTCGTCGGTCTCGCCCGGGTGCTGCACGGCCACAAACACGCTGCGCTGGTCCTGGGTGATCATCGGGCCGCAGGTCTCGGCGCCGACGGGGACCGTGAGGAACTGGCGCAGGTAGCCGCGCTCCTTGCCGCGGACGGGCATCACGAACAGGCCGTCGTTGGCCTCGAGCGCGTTGCCGTCCGTGGAGATCCACAGGTTGCCGTCGCGGTCGAACGCCAGGTTGTCCGGGCACGAGATCGGCGAGACCTTCGACTTGTCGAAGCCGGCGAAGTACGTCGCGGCGTCGTTCGGGTCGCCGCAGACCAGCGGCAGCGACCAGGCGAACTTCGTCGCGGCCGCGTCGTTGCGCTGCTCGACGATCTCCAGCACGTGGCCGTGCTTGTTGGAGGGACGCGGGTTGGCCTCGTCCACCTGGGCCGCGGTGCGGTTGCTGTTGTTGGTCAGCGCCACGTAGATGGCACCGGTGACCGGGTTGCGCTCGACGTCCTCCGGGCGGTCCATCTTGGTCGCGCCCACCTTGTCGGCGGCCACGCGGGTGTAGACCAGGACCTGCTCGGCGGTCATGCCCTCCACGAACGACTTCTTGCCCGAGACCAGCGGGATCCACTCGCCGGAGCCGTCGAACAGGCCGTCGGCGGGCAGCTTGCCGGTGCCGTCGATCTCGGACGCCGGGCTGTCGCCGGTGAACTTGGCCACGTAGAGAGTGCCCTCGTCCAGCAGCGTCCGGTTGTGCCGCTCGTTTCCGGGGATGTAGCGGTCCTTGGAGACGAACTTGTAGACGTACTCGAAGCGCGCGTCGTCACCCATGTACGCGACCAGGCGGCCGTCCCTGGCGATCGACGTGGTCGCGGCCTCGTGCTTGAAGCGGCCGAGCGCGGTGCGCTTGATCGGCGTGGAGTCGGGATCGAACGGGTCGATCTCCACGATCCAGCCGAACCTGTTGGCCTCGTGGGGGTGCTTGGCCAGGTCGAAGCGCTCCTCGACCCGGTCGAACCTGCGGCTGCTCGACGGGGTGCCGTTGGTGAGCGTGTAGCGGGTGGCGTACTGCTTCTGCTCCGCAGGCACCTTGTCGGCGTTGACGAAGTACTGGTCGAAGTTCTCCTCGGCGGTCAGCACCGTGCCCCACGGGGTGGTGCCGCCCGCGCAGTTGTTGAGCATGCCGATCGGCTTGAGACCCTGGGGGTCGGCGGCCGTCTTGAGCAGGTCGCTGCCGGCGGCCGGACCGCTGAACTTCATGGGGGTCTGAGCGGTGATGCGCCGGTTGTAGCGGCGACGGCCGCTGGTGACCAGCTTCCACTGACCGCTGCCCTCGCGGGCGATCTCCACGATCGAGCCGCCGTGCGCGGCCAGCCCGATCTTGATCTGCTCCTCGGTCGCGGTGGCCCCGCCGGTGTAACCGCGGAACATCAGCGTCTCGTCGCTGTACTCGTGGTTCACCCAGAGCAGCCCGCGGTCACGGCCCATCGGGAACAGCGTCACGAAGTCGCAGTTGTAGCCGAACTGCTTGTTCTGGGCCTCGGCGGTCTGCTTCTCGTAGTCGAAGGCCGGCGCGCCGGGCAGCACCGGGTCGCCCCAGCGCACCACCACAGAGGAGCTGTAGCCGTCCGGGACGGTCAACGCGTCTTCTTTGTTCGGCGCCACAGGGGTGAAACGCAGGTCGCTCCCAGACCAGCCGCGATCGGTTGCGGCCGCCTCGGGGTCGGCGGCGAGCGCCGGGGCCGCCCCGGCCACGCCCACGCCCGCCACCAGAGCGCCCAGGGCGCCGGCGCGCAGCACGCCGCGGCGCGACAGCGCCTCCTTCACCACATCGCCGAAGTACGCGTTGTCAGAGGTGTTGCCGTCCTCGTGCGCGCACGCGTTGCCGCAGCGGAACTGACAGGTCAGCGCAGATCGGCCACCTTTGTGCGGGGTGGATAGCAGCGGCAGCAGCCGCCGGCCTCCCATGAGGTTCGCCACAGGTCCTCCAGATAAGTGCGCGGTTGTACGGCGGGGACGCTACGGCCACCGCTGAAACCGTAGGTGAACGAAGACCTCCGTCTCGATGAACGCTTCCCGGGAGACAATAGTGGGGTGCCGGCACGCAAAATAGAGCCAGAACGGCTGAAATCAGCCCTCGATGACCAGTTGATCGCCCTTGACGAGCCTCCCTACGACGGGCCCGCGTCCGCCCTGCCCGACGCGCTCGTCGCCGCGGTGCTGGCCGCCTACGACCGGGGGCTGCGGCCCGAGCGTGACGCGGCCAGGCAGGCGGTGCGTTACCTGCTCGACAAGCTGGCCGCCGCCGCACCCGGCAGGACCGTCGAGATCCGCGTCCCGCCGTACGCCGCCGTCCAGGCCATCGCCGGCCCCCGGCACACGCGGGGCACGCCGCCGAACGTGGTCGAGACCGACGGGCGGACCTGGATCGAGCTCGCGCTGGGCCGGCTGACGTGGGAGGAGGCCATGGCGAAAGGCGCGATCTCCGCCAGCGGATCACGCGCCGATCTGTCAGAGCACCTGCCGCTGCGCTAGCGGCCGCCCCCGCTCATCCAGGGGAACCTCTCCTCGAAGCAGCGGTCGACCTGTTCGCTGGGGAGGTAGGCGCATTGCTGGACCACGTTCCAGAACCAGAGCGCCACGATCGAGAAGAGCACCAGGGACAGGACGCTGATCACGATGCCGGCGATGGCACGGCCCCTGCCAGCGCGCCTGGCCAGTGCCACGCACCCGAAGACGATCGACAGGATCGCGGTGATCAAGCCGGTGAAGCAGACGAACACCAGGAAGGGGCTCGCCACGCCGAGCACCAGCGCGGCCGTGGCCAGGCCTTGGCCGGTCCTGTCCTGCTCGGGCTGCGGGTAGGGAGGGCCTGGGTGGCCGTACGGGGCTCCGGGCGGGGGCGGCCCGTAGCCCGGCGGGCCGCCGTACGGGCTGGACGGGGTGGTGCCGGGGACGCTGGGCGGCTGCTCCGGTGAGCCTGCGGCGTACTGGCCGTACGGGCTGACGGGTGGCTGGCCGCTCTGGGCCCCCTGCTCGTACCGGGACGGCGCCGGCCTGCTCGGCGGCTCCTCCTCCGGTGGCGCGCCCTCCCAGCCGGGATACCGCGGCGTGGCGCCAGGAATCGGGTACGCCTGGGTCGTCTCGGCGTCGCCGCCCGCCGGCTCCGGGGTCTCGGGCGCGGTGGGCAGATCGGGGTGCGTGGGCTCGACCGGCCGCGGCTCATGCGTGGGCTCGGCAGGCCGCGGCTCGTGCGTGGGCGGCACGTCAGGCGGCGGCACCACGGGCGGCGCCGGCGCGATCGGCTCCTCGTCCTCGCGGGCCGGCGGCTCCGGCTCCGCCTCAGGCTCGTAGGGCCCGGGCTCGTAGGGCCCGGGCGTGGGCGGGCGCTCCTCCTGCCCTGACCGCTCGTTCTCCTCGGCGCCCTCGCGCCACCACTCGGGCGCGTGCTCACCCTCTTCCGGACGGTCCTCGCGTGGGTCCTTCCCCTGGCGCGGCTCGTTCGGATCCCCAGATGTGGTCACGTCTGCGTCTCCCGACGGGTTTGCATGCCGGATACTTCACCCTTTCGCGGAGAGCGTCGGCTAAACCACATGACACGGTAAGAGGACGCCCATACTTGGGTCTCCATGCGCCAAAGCGGCAGGCGACGGGCAAGATGAGGGCATGCTGGACGAGACCCTGTCGTACGCATTGATCAAGCTCATGAAGGCGCAGCGCAACCAGCTGGCCGCGGCCCTGGCGCCGCTCGGCCTCCACGCGGGACAGGAGATGCTGCTCAACCAGCTGTGGCGCGAGGACGGGCTGACGCAGGGCGAGCTCATCGCCAGGCTGGGCGTCGAGCCGCCGACCGTGACGAAGACCCTGCAGCGGCTGGAGCGGGCCGGCTTCGTCTATCGGGCGCCCGATCCGGACCGGCCGCGGGTGGGCCGGGTGCACCTCACCGACGCGGGCAAGGCGCTGCGCGAGCCGGTCGAGGAGATCTGGACCAAGATGGACGAGGACCTCCTGCGCGGCCTGCCCGACGCCGAACGCGATCTGCTCACCCGCCTCGTCCGCGCCAAGCGCCTCTAGCCCTTTCACTTCCAGCGAACGGCCCTTGCGTGGCCACCCCGCTTCGAGTTAGCTGGCTAATTAGTCGGCTAATCTCACTTTTGAGGGGAAATTTACATGCATGTGCTCATCACCGGTGGTTCGTCGGGCGTCGGCGCCGCGACCGCGCTCGCGTACGCCCAATCGGGCGCGCGCGTCACGATCACCTACAAGTCCGGCGCGGATCGGGCGGCCGAGATCGTCAAGCGGATCGAGGCGGACGGCGGCGAGGCGGCGGCCGTCCACCTGGATCTGGAGGACCACACGACGATCGCACCCGCCGTCGCCCAGGCCGGCCCGGTGGACGCGCTCATCGCGAACGCCGTCCGCTGGGGCACGATCATGCCCAACAGCATTCCGTTCGAGGACGTGCCCGCTGCGGAGTGGACGGCCGCCCTGCACGCCAACGTCGTCGGCAACGCCCTGCTCGCCCAGGCCGTGCTGCCCGAGATGAGGCGGCGCGGGTTCGGCAGGATCGTGTTCGTGTCGTCCGGGGCGGCCGAGGAGGGACTGCCGGGTCCCGGCCCGTACGGCACCGCGAAGATGGCCCTGCACGGCATGGCCCGCGCCCTGGCCTGGGAGGCCGGCAGGGACGGCATCCTGGTGAACGTGGTCGTCGCCGGCCTCACGATCACCGGCGTCTCCCGCCCCATCCCGCAGTCGGCCCTGGACCAGATCGCCGCCCGCACGCCCAGCCGCCGCCTGTCCACGGCCGACGACCTGGCCGCGCTGATCGTCTTCCTCGGCTCCGCCGCCAACCGCAACGTCACCGGGGAGTTCATCCGTGACGGGTCCAATGCGGGCAGGTCATCCCACGCGCTGTGATATCGACCCGGGGTGCGAGCACAGATTCGGTCAACCTAGACTGAGGCATGTGCTGAAGGGCGACGGCCGACTCGGCCATGACCTGGACCTCGATGACCGCGCTCCTAAAGACGCCTGTGGCGTCTTCGGTGTCTGGGCTCCGGGTGAGGAAGTCTCAAAACTGACCTACTACGGGCTGTACGCGTTGCAGCACCGCGGCCAGGAGTCCGCGGGCATCGCAGTCAGTGAGGGCAGCCGCATTCTCGTTTACAAGGACATGGGCCTGGTGGCTCAGGTCTTCGACGAGTCTGTGCTGGGCACCCTCCGCGGTCACCTGGCCATCGGCCACTGCCGCTATTCCACGACCGGATCGAGTGTGTGGGAGAACGCGCAGCCCACGCTGAGCTCCACCGACGTCGGTGGCCTCGCGCTCGCGCACAACGGCAACCTGATCAACACTCCGGAGCTGGCCCAGCGCCTGACTCCGGGGTCCATCAGGGCCACCACCGACACCGAGGTCCTGACCACGCTGCTGGCCCAGGACCGCACCCGTTCCGTCGAGGACGCGGCCGCCGAGCTGCTTCCGCAGGTCAAGGGCGCCTACTCGCTCGTGTTCATGGACGAGAAGACGCTCTACGCGGCCCGCGATCCGCAGGGCATCCGCCCGATGGTGCTCGGCCGTCTCGAGCGCGGCTGGGTGGTGGCTTCGGAGACGGCCGCGCTCGACATCGTGGGCGCCACGTTCGTCCGCGAGATCGAGCCGGGCGAGCTGCTCACCATCGACGAGCGCGGCGTGCGGTCGCGCCGCTTCGCGCTGGCCGAGCCGAAGGGCTGCCTGTTCGAATACGTCTACCTAGCCCGCCCCGACACCACCATCGCGGGGCGCGGCGTGCAGGTCACCCGGGTCGAGGTCGGCCGCGTGCTGGCCCGCGAGCATCCCGTGGAGGCCGACCTGGTCATCCCCACGCCGGAGTCCGGCACGCCGGCCGCCGTGGGTTACGCGCAGGAGAGCGGGATCCCCTACGGGCAGGGCCTGGTCAAAAACTCCTACGTGGGCCGCACCTTCATCCAGCCCTCCCAGACCATCCGCCAGCTCGGCATCCGGCTCAAGCTCAACCCGCTGCGCGAGGTCGTCGAGGGCAAGCGGCTGGTGGTCGTGGACGACTCGATCGTGCGGGGCAACACCCAGCGCGCCATCGTCAAGATGTTGCGCGAGGCGGGGGCGCGTGAGGTGCACGTACGCATCTCCTCGCCGCCCGTGGCCTGGCCGTGCTTCTACGGCATCGACTTCGCCACCAGGGCCGAGCTGATCGCGGGCTCGCTGACCGTGGAGGAGATCCGGGCCTCGCTCGGCGCCGACTCGCTCGGCTACATCTCCCTGGAGGGTCTGACCAAGGCCACCACGCTGCCGGCCGACCGCCTCTGCAGGGCCTGCTTCGACGGCTCCTACCCCATCCCCATCGACCAGGACAACGTGGGCAAGTTCGTGTTGGAGACTAAGGCGTGAGTACGTACGAGGCTGCGGGGGTCGACATCGCCGCCGGTGAGCGGGCCGTCGACCTCATGAAGAGCAAGGTGGCGCGCTCGCGGCGGCCCGAGGTGGTCGACGACGTCAGCGGCTTCGCCGGCCTGTTCGACGCCTCGGCCCTGCTGCGATACCAGCGGCCGCTGCTGGCCACCTCCACCGACGGCGTGGGCACCAAGGTCATGATCGCCCAGCAGTACGGCAAGCACGACACCATCGGCATCGACCTGGTGGGCATGGTCCTGGACGATCTCGTGGTCTGCGGCGCCGAGCCGCTGTTCATGACCGACTACATCGCCTGCGGCAAGGTGGTGCCCGAGCGCGTCGCCGAGATCGTGGGCGGCGTGGCCGAAGGCTGCCGCCTGGCCGGAGCCGCGCTCGTGGGCGGCGAGACGGCCGAGCACCCGGGCGCGATGGGGCCGGACGAATACGACCTGGCGGGGGCCGGCACGGGAGTCGTGGAGGCGTCCGCCATGCTCGGGCCCTCCCTCGTCCAGGAAGGCGACGTGGTGCTGGGGCTCGCCTCCTCCGGCATGCACTCCAACGGCTACTCGCTGGTGCGCCACATCCTGCGCGAGGCCTCGCTGTCGCTCGACACGGTGCCGCCCGAGCTGGCGCGGCCGCTGGGTGAGGAGCTGCTCGAGCCGACCCGCATTTATTCGCTCGACTGCCTTGAGCTGGCCCGTACGGGGACGGTCCACGCGTTCGCGCACATCACGGGTGGCGGGATCGAGGGCAACGTGTCCCGCTCACTCCCCGGGCACCTGGACGCCTTGCTCGACCGTTCCTCCTGGACGCCTCCCCCGATCTTCGGCCTGCTGGCCGGGCATGGGCGGGTGGCCCAGAAGGACATGGACCGCACCTTCAACCTGGGGGTCGGCATGGCGGCCATCGTCGCCCCTGACGCCGCCGACGCCGCGATCCGCCTCCTCGGCGACCGCGGCCTGCCCGCCTGGGTCCTGGGCGAAGTCGTCCCAGGCACCGGCCACGCCCGCTACCGCTGACCCCGCCGCATCTCCTCACGCCCCCTCGCCGACGCGGGCGCGCCAAGGCAACGGCGCCCGTGCTCGGCCGACTGCTGACGCGGCGGCGAGCACGACCCAGGCGGACGGTGACTCAGATGCTCTTGTGGCGCTGGTAGTAGCGGGCCACACGCACGCGGTTACCGCACAGGTCGGGTGAGCACCAGCGGCGGCGCGGGTGAGCGGGCAGGAACACCATGCGGCAGTCGGGGCCCTCGCAGCCCCGGATCCGGCCCGCGGCCGGGTCGGTGAGCAGGTCGGCCGCGGCCTCGGCGAGCTGGGCGAGCAGGCGGGCCAGGTCGTCGCCGTCCCGGCGCGTGCCCGTGCGGAAGGTGCCGTCCCGCCACTCCAGCACGCGGTAGGGCGGCGCGGCGCGGGCCGCCTCGTTGAGCGCGGCGACCGCCGGGTCCGGCGGCGGTGCGCCCTCGCGTACGGCGTTGAGCACCGACTCCACCTGGCCGCGCAGGCGGCGAACGGCCGCCAGCCCGGCGGCCGTGAGCGGGGCCGACGGCAGGGTGAGCCGATCGGCCTGGCGGGCGAGCCACGTCTGGAAGTCCCCGGGCGCGTCAAGGGCGTCGAAGTCCCGCGTGCGGGTGTTGACCAGGTCCAGCGCGAGCGGCTCACCGATCAGGAACTCCATGGGCCCTAATGGTACATCCCAGGGTTGACCCATTAGGTGTCGCACGCCTATAACTAATGCATCTTCTACGGAAAGAGGCATTAGTTATGAACATTCCCGAGGTGCGGTACGGGTTCGTGGACGTGGACGGCGTGCGAGTCTTCTACCGGGAGGCAGGGCCGCGGGACGCGCTGCCGGTGCTGCTGCTACACGGCTTCCCGTCCGCCTCACACCAATACAGGCGGCTGATGGACGCGCTGGGAGACCGCTACCGACTGATCGCGCCCGACTACCCCGGGTTCGGGCACACGCAGGCGCCCGACGGCTTCGTCTACTCCTTCGACCGGCTCGCCGACGTGGTCGAGGGGTTCGTGCGGGCGATCGGGCTCGAGCGGTTCGTGTGGTACGCGTTCGACTTCGGCGGCCCGGTGGGCTTCCGGGTCGCCGCCCGGCATCCCGAGTGGATCGCCGCCTTGATCGTGCAGAACGCCAACGCCTACGACGAGGGGCTCTCCGACGTCGCGCGCAAGACCATCGGCGCCCCGCCGGAGGAGCTGTTCTCCTTGCCGGTCACGCGGAGCCAGTACGAGGACGGCACCGCCGACCCGTCACTGATCGCACCCGACGGATGGACACTCGACCAGCACTTCCTGGATCTGCCCGGACGCAAGCAGGCACAACTGGCGCTCGCGCTCGACTACCGGTCGAACCTGGAGCTGTATCCCGCCTGGCAGGCATGGCTGCGCGAGCACCGCCCGCCCACGCTGGTGCTCTGGGGGCGGGGAGACGCGATCTTCCTGGAGGCCGGCGCGCACGCGTACCGGCGCGACGTGCCCGAGGCCGAGGTGCATGTGTTCGACACCGGGCACTTCGCGCTGGAGGAGAAGCTTCCAGAGATCGCCCCGCTCATCGCCGGATTCCTTTCCCGGCAAGCGTGACGAAAGCCCCACGGTTGCCCGTGGGGCCCGACGAACGTGGGCGAGGATCCGGCACGCCGGGCCCTCGGCCACGTCAACCAGGAGTGTGGCTATCGACGGCCGGACGGACGGCTGTCGTCGTCGTCTCCGGTGTCATAGTCATCGGCGTAATCGGCATAGCGATCCGCCAGCTCATCGTTGAGGTCGTCGGCGTCGTCACTGCGGCTGGAGTCTCCGACCCCGAGTTCGTCGCGAAGACGGTCAAGATCCGTGCCACCGCTGTTGTACTTCAGCTGGCGAGCAACCTTGACCTGCTTGGCCTTTGCTCGGCCGCGCCCCATTGGCTCGACCCCCTCGTGTGGGGTCGTCCCCGACCCCTCGTCGCTAACGCACCACACACTGACGCCGCCTGACTTTGGACGTCAGCCTATCGTTCGCCTATTACCGTACCTGTTTTGTGCCCAGCTCGGTACGCCGTATGGGCGTGGGGCGTCAGTGGCCCAGCCAAATAGCCCGAATACGCCCGACTTCCGACATTCTGCGCTCAGCTAGCCTATCCGCTGCGACCGCGGGAGGAACGCCCTCATCGGCCGCGATTCGGAAGATCTTCAGAGTCGTGTCATAGATCTGGGCGGCCTTGGACCTGGCCCGATCCATGTCGAAGCCCTTGATCTCGTCGGCGACCTGGATCACCCCGCCGGAATTGACGACGTAGTCGGGCGCGTACAGGATCCCGCGTTCGGCGAGTTGCTTCTCGACGCCCGGGTGGGCGAGTTGATTGTTGGCCGCACCGCAAACGATTTTCGCTTTCAGCCGAGCCACGGTGTCGTCATCGAGCGCGCCGCCCAGCGCGCACGGCGCGAACACGTCGATATCGGCCGACGTCAGGGCCCTGGCATCGGCCACCACGTCCACTTCCGGGTGACGCAGGCGGACGCGTTCGATCGCCTTGGGGCTCACGTCGCAGATCACGACCTCGGCGCCGTCTTCACGCAGGAGCTCGACCAGACGGTGGCCCACCTTGCCGACCCCTTCGACGCCGACCCGCTTGCCGTGCAGCGACGGTGTGCCGTAAACCCGCTCGGCCGAGGCACGCATGCCCTGGAACACGCCGAACGCCGTCAGGATGGACGAATCCCCCGCCCCGCCGTTGGCCAGGGTGCGGCCGGTGACGAAGCGCGACTCACGGGCGACGATGTCCATGTCCTCGCTGTAGGTGCCGACGTCGCAGGCGGTGATGTAGCGCCCGCCGAGCGACTCGACGAACCTGCCGTACGCGCGCAGCAGCGCCTCGCTCTTGTCCTGGGCCGGATCGCCGATGATGACGGCCTTGCCGCCGCCCAGGTCCAGGCCGGCCAGGGCGTTCTTATACGCCATGCCCTTGGCCAGGTTGAGCACGTCGGCGAGGGCCGCATGCTCGCTCTCGTACGGATAGAACCTGGTGCCTCCGAGCGCCGGCCCGAGGGCGGTGTTGTGGATGGCGATGATGGCACGCAGGCCGCTCTGCTCGTCGGCGCAGAACACGACCTGCTCGTGGACGTCCTTGTGGGACGAGCCGAAGACGTCGGTCACGGTAGTGACTCCCTGTCCGGTCCGCCGCACCGTTGCGGCGGAGATCACCTCACAGAGTAGTAAGCCACAACGGTGCATGCAGGGTCGCTTCGTGACACGATGCCTCCGTGCTGCCCTATGCCGCCTACCTCCGCGTCTATGAGCCACTGACCGCGTTCGCCGAGTCCGAGCGCAAGGTGTGGGCCGATTACGCCGACTCACGGGACCGCCCGCGCCGCGCGAACGCGCTCAATGCGGAGCACGGCGAGTCGGTGATGCGCCTGCTCGGCATGCCCCCTCAACCCGTTCCCGCTCAGGAGAGCCCCAACGCCTATCTACGGCGTGTTGAAGACCGTTTGTACGTGTGCCCCTGGCAAAGCCGTCTGCGCTCATGGCTGGCGTTCTCAAGGCTGCGCGGGGCGACTCCCGCGAAGCTGATGGACCGCCTCGTGCCCAAGGGCGTGGCCGAGCAGATCGCCGACGACTTCGACCGGTTCAAGCGCCAGGTCGACTCGTCCGCGTTGCGCACGCACATTCGCACCACGGCGTGGCATGTGCCGCCATCGTGGTTCGTGCCGTTTGATGGGAACGAGCGCTGGCTGGTGCTCGGCTCCTCCGCTCCTGGGCAGGACGTGAAGACGACGGCGACCGGACGCAACCTCATCTACGTCACCTCCATGGCGCAGGCCAGGAGGCGGGCGGCGCGGGCACTCAACGTGCTGCGCAGGCATCTGGGCGAGGTGTCGGCCAACTTCGACGTGGAGGACATCGCGCGGTGGCTGGAGGAGTTCCACCCGCATTCGCTGGTCGAGCTGGATTACGGCGGTCTCGTGCATCTCATGAACGACGACGCGCTGCAGGCCGACCAGTCGGTGGCGGAGCTCGCGGCGGCTCTGACGGGCCTGGACACGGGTCAAGAAGAACTTGCCTACGCCATGTACCAGAGGGTGATCCTCCGGTGGAAGTCAATGCAACAGCTGGAATCTGCCAACTGAACCCCAATACGGCCGTCTGACCTGCATGAGTAGGTCACGTCTCACGGCTGCTCTCTTCTGCGAACTGAGTAGTTTGCCGTTTTCACTGCGATACCACGAACCGTGTCGCTAGAATCACCGAGCGTGACATGGCCACGGGGGCGGGCAGTTGGGTCAAAGAAGGGCTCGCCAATCGCTCTGCGTGGCGGTATGGTCACATCGGGTGATACCGCATATGGCCCAGAAAAGCCGCACGCTCTGGGCCGTAGGTGGACATCCGTGACACGCGCAAAAGGCAGTCACAGGATCGCGAAGCCGGTCCACACGGAGGAGAGGCCGCACAAATGTCAGCTCGTACACCCGAGGCCGAGCCACTGCTTACGCCCGCTGAGGTCGCCACCATGTTCAGGGTCGACCCCAAGACCGTCACGCGGTGGGCCAAGGCGGGCAAGTTGACGTCGATTCGCACCCTGGGCGGTCATCGGCGTTACCGGGAGACCGAGGTTCGGGCACTGCTCGCGGGCATTCCGCAGCAGCGCTCGGAGTGACCAGAGGCTCGTGACTCACGAACCTCAGGGGGGTTGAGGGGTGGGCCAGGCTGACTGGGCCCGGTCCACCACTGTTGGGAGCTGGCGCCGCCCGCCCGGCGCCATCCTTCCTGCTCACCCCAGACGCTGCAGCAACTCCGCCACGTCATCGTCGTGGGTGGCGGCAACCCCTAGCAGCGCCGCCATCTGGGCGACGAGCATGCGCTCGAGCGTCGGACGCTCGATGTCGCGATGCTCCAGCCAGTCGAGACCCGCCGTCTCCACGGAGGCGATCCACGACCGCAGCGTCGTGCGCAGCACCGGGCTCGGCTCCTCGACGCCCATTTGCTTCTGGATGAGGCGGAAAAGCCGCCGCCGCACGCCGTCCACGATCTCGCCGATCTCGCCCGTCCTGTTGGCCGGGCCGCCGCGCAGCAGCGCCGCGAATCCGGCCGCGTGCTCCTCGACGAAGTCGAAATACCGCTTGAGCCCGGAGGCCAGCTCGTCCAGCGGCCTGCCGCCGTTCTGCGGACGCAACCGGGACTCCAGCTGCTCCGCCGCGCTCTTCAGCGCGGCCACGTAGAGCTCCTGTTTGCCACCGAAATAGTGGTAGACCAAGGCTCGAGAGGCGCCTGCCGCCGACGCCACGTCGTCGATCGAGACGTCCTCCGCGTCGCGGGTGCTGAACAGCTCCAGAGCGGCCGCCATGAGCTCCTCGCGACGGCGGTCCACGCTGAGCCTGCGCCGTGCCGGCCGTGCCGTCTCGGCTGACTTCCCGCTTGTCACATCTGCACAGTATCGAATGGCTGACGTGTGCATATCCGGTCAATATCGGCATCTTGGAGTCAATCAGTGACGGAGGCCGTACCCTGCGGCTAACTCGATCGTTTGGTCAGACAGGTGCCCGTATCCGCATCGCGGGGGAGACACATGTCAGGACCGCCCGTCAACACTTCAACCATCACTGAGCTCAGAGAGGTAGATGCCCTGCCTCGACCCAGACCGACCATCCGCAACGTCGCCGAGCGAGCCGGCGTCTCGAAATCGCTGGTCTCACTCGTGCTACGCGGATCCCCGCACGTGAGTGAGCACCGGCGCCAGGCGGTGCTGCAGGCCGCCCGCGAGCTCGGCTACCGGCCGAACGCGGTCGCACGCAGCCTGGTCGAAGGCCGTACACACCTCGTCGGCGCGCTCGTCGCCGACCTGCACAACCCGTTCTATGCCGAGTTCCTCGACGGCCTGCAGGAGAGCCTGCACGGCGACGGCCTGCGCATGCTGATCGGGAACAGCCAGTGGGATCCGGCGTTCGAGGACGAGGCCGTGGAGGCCTTCCTCGAGCTCAGGGTCGACGGGCTGGTCCTGCTGGGCATCCCGCCGACCAGCGAGACGCTGATCGAGGCCACCGCCTACACGCCGACCGTCGTCGTCGGGGAACGTGACATCGAGCTCGACAGCGTCGACATCGTGGTCGACGACGACCAGCTCGGCGCCCGCCTGGCCATCGACCACCTGGTCGAGCTCGGCCACAAGCGCATCGCGCACATCGAGGGCCCGCGCTCGTCGCGCTGCGAGGGATATCTCGTGGCGATGCGCAGGCACTCGCTGGCGCCGTACATCATGGTCGAGGCCGCGAACTCCTCCGAGGACGGCGGCCGGGAGGCGGCGATGGCGCTGCTGACCCGCGACCCCAGGCCCACGGCGATCTTCGCCGCCAATGACGTGGTCGCGCTCGGCGTGCTGTCCGCCGCGAGCGAACTGGGCCTGACCGTGCCGGATGACCTCTCCGTGGTGGGGTACGACAACACGCACCTGTCGGCCTCCCGGCACATCTCGCTGACCTCGGTCGACCAGCCCCGCCGCGCGATGGGCAGGTCGGCAGCCGCGCTGCTGAGCGACCGGATCGGAGAACCCGCCAAGGTCGCCCGCATGCGTGAGATCCGCCCCGAGCTGATCGTCCGCCGCAGCACCGGGCAGGCCAAGACTGAGTGACGACTCTGCCAAGCAGGCTGCCACTACGGGGGCCTGCTAGAGCAGGTTTCGCCCAAGGCTGGGTCAAGCCGCGTGGCGTCGTGGCCGCACGGCGGTTTACTCGGCAGGGTCATGCTATTTGTGGCCGGATCCATCCGACCACGATCTGATCCGGGGGAACAGTCATGCGTGATCCGGAACTGGTGTCCTGCGCCCAGCGCGCGGCGGCCGAGCTCGAGCGCGCCTGGGGGCACTGGCGCGCGGGCAGGGGGCGGGGCGTCGACGCCGGCGCCGAATCGGTCGCCAGCTACGTCGCCCACTCCCTCGACCATCCGTGGGGCCGCCCCCGCGTCGTCCTCGGTCTCGACGCCGAGGACGCGCGGGAGCTGGCCGCCCTGCTGGATCGTCAGGAGGTCGGCGCACCGGGGTTCTCATAACGACGGTTTGAGTACCGGGTTTCCCGTAAGTTGGAGGCCATGCGTGCTCTACCAGCGTCAGTATTCACCGTCTGCGGCCTGATCGCCTCCGCGTGCGGCGGCACCGGCTCCGGTGGCGCCGCGGCAGGTCAGGCCGCTCCCGCGACCGCCGTGCAGCAGCAGGCTCCGGCACAGCGGCAGGCCACGGCGAAGGACGGACCGACGGAGAGCAAGCCGCTGGACGGCAAGGTCGTCGTCATCGACCCCGGCCACAACGGCGGCAACTGGCGTGACCCTGCGGCCATCAACCGCAAGGTCAACGTGCTGACCAAGTGGAAGCCCTGCGACACGACCGGCACCGCCACGAACAACGGCTACAGCGAGGCCGCCTTCACGTGGGACGTCTCCACCCGCCTCGCCAAGATCCTCAGGAGCCGCGGCGCCACGGTCAAGCTGACCAGGACGAGCAACACCGGCGTCGGCCCGTGCATCACCGAGCGCGCCGCGATCGGCAACGAGGCCAAGGCGGACGCCGCGATCTCCGTGCACGCCGACGGCTCGGCCGCGGGCCACCGCGGCTTCCACGTCATCATCCCCAAGAAGATCAACGGGCCCGTGGACAAGGTCGTGAGCCAGTCCAACAGGCTCGGCCTGGCCGTCCGCGACGCCTTCGCGGAGGGCACCGGCCTGCCCTACTCGACCTACATCGGCCGCGACGCCCTGAGCTACCGCAACGACCTGGGCGGCCTCAATCTGTCGACCGTGCCGAAGATCTTCATCGAGAGCGGCAACATGCGCAACGCGGTCGAGGCGGCCAAGTTCCAGAACCCTAAGTTCCGGCAGAAGATCGCGGTGGCGCTGGCGAACGGATTGCAGCACTATCTCGAAGCATGATTCCTCGCCCTGAGCTGCTCACCCACCTGTCCGCCTCTTATGAGCTGACCGCGGGCGCCACCGTGTCCGGCGACCTGGTGGACGCCGTGCGCCTGGCCCTCCCTGTGCTCGACCTGCGTCCCGGCGACTCGGGTGAGATCGACGTCCGGCGGGATCCCGCGTTGGGCGAGGAGGCCTACCGGCTGACGGCCGGCTCGCGGGGCGTTGAGATCGTGGCCGGCGGGCGGGCCGGCGCCTTCTACGCGGCGCAGTCGCTGCACCAGCTGCTGCCCGGCGCCTCTTACCGGTCGGCTGGGCCCGCGTCGTGGACTGCGCCCGGGGTGCGCATCGAGGACGCGCCGCGGTTCTCCTGGCGGGGGTTGCATCTGGACGTGGCCCGGCATTTCTTCCCCAAGAGGGAGATCCTGCGCCTGGTGGACCTGATGGCGGTGCACAAGCTCAACCGGCTCCACCTGCACCTGGTGGACGACCAGGGGTGGCGGGTGGAGAGCCGGGCCTACCCGTTGCTGCACGAGGTCGCCTCCCACCGGACGCGTACGGCGGTCAACTCCTACGGGGAACCGGAGGCGTACGACGACGTCCCGCACGGCGGCTACTACACGCTCGACGATCTGGCGGAGATCGGGGCCTATGCCCGGGCGCGGTGCGTCACGGTCGTTCCCGAGATCGACGTGCCGGGGCACGCGTCGGCGATCCTCGCGGCGTACCCGGCGTTCGGGGCCACCGGCGAGCGGCACGACGTGCTGGACCGGTGGGGCATCTCCCCCGCGATCCTGTCACCACTGCCGCGGACCGTGGAGTTCCTGGCCACGATCTTCGACGAGCTGATGGGGGCGCTGGGCGAGACACCATACGTGCACATCGGCGGCGACGAGGTGGTGCTCGACCATTGGGCCGGGTCGGCGGAGATCACGGCGTACCGGGACTCGCTGGGCCTGGCCACCGCCAACGACCTGCAGGCGTGGTTCCTGCGGCGGCTGGCGGACACGCTGGCCGAGCGGGGGGCGCGGGCCGTGGTCTGGGACGAGGCGTTCGTCAGCGGCGGGCTGCGGCACGACACCGTCGTCATGCCGTGGCGCGGCATGGGCGTGGGCCGGCGCGCCGCGGCCGCCGGGCACGACGTGGTGGCCACGCCGGTGTTCCCGCTGTACTTCGACTACGCCGAGTCGGCCACGGCCGACGAGCCGATGGCCATCGGGGACGCGATCACCGTCGAGGACGTGGCCGCGTTCCGTCCCGCGCCCGAGGAGTGGACGGACGAGGAGCGCGCCCGGGTCGTGGGGGCTCAGGCGCAGTTGTGGACCGAGCGGGTGCCGGACGCCCGCACGGTGGACTACCGCATGTGGCCGCGGGCCTGCGCGCTCGCCGAGGTGGCCTGGTCGGGCACCGGCCAGGAGGGCTTCGCCGGGCGGCTGGAGGAGCACCTGGGGCGGCTGGACGCGATCGGGGTGGAGTATCGCCCGCTCGCCGGGCCGCACCCGTGGCAGCGGCGGCGGTCGCACCGGCCGAGCGGCGTGCGGGTGGCGGACGTGATGTCCCGCATCGAGGGCATGACGCACGACCCCGAGTCCACCCGGCCGAGCATGTAGCTCAGAAAGCCGGGCGGTCGTTGAGTATGCGCTGGAACAGCCGGTGGTCCTGCCACTTGCCATCGATCTCCAGATAGCGCGGCGCGAGGCCGTAGGGCTCGAAGCCGCACTTGAGCAGGACGCGCTGCGAGGCGGCGTTGTCGAGCACCGTGGCGGCCGCGATTCTGTGCAGGCCCAGGTCCTGGTCGGCCATCCTGCACACCTCCACGACGGCCCTGCTGGCCAGACCGCGGCCGGTGTAGCGGGCGTCGATCCAGTAGCCGAGGTCGGCGCTGAGCCACGGCCCGCGGACGATGGTGTTGAGCGTCATGCGCCCGACGATCTCGTCGCCGTCGGCGAGCACCCACGGCACCGTCCGGCCCGCCGCCTGCTGCTCCAGCACGTCCTCGAGCCGGCGGGCCTGCCCGCGCAGCGTGAAGAACTCCTCGGGCCGGCGCGGCTCCCATGGCCGCAGGTGGTCGCGGTTGCGGACGTAGGCACGGAGCATGGCTTCGGCGTCCTGCTTGGTGACCAGGCGCAGGACGACGTCGTCGATCAGGGACACGGCTTCGATCACCGTCCCACGATAGTGGGCTAGGCGGTGCGGCCGATGGCCTCTGTGACCGACTTCAGGCCGTGGCGGCGTACGCGCTTGGCGAGCCGGCGGTGGATGCGAGCGGCCCAGAACGGGCCGCCGTAGATCCAGCCCGTGTAGCCCTGGACCAGGGTCGCGCCCGCCAGGAGGCGCTCCCAGACGTCGTCCTCGTCCTCCACCCCACCGGCCGACACCAGCGTGAGGCGGTCGCCGACCCTCGCGCGCAGGCGGCGCAGCACCTCCAGCGAGCGGCCCTTGAGCGGTCGTCCTGACAGGCCGCCGGTCTCGCCGCCGTGCTTGATCGTGGTGTTGGTCGCGATGATCCCATCCAGGCCCAGCTCCATCGCCAGGTCGGCGACCGCGTCCACGTCCTCGTCGGCGAGGTCGGGGGCGATCTTCACCAGCAGCGGAGTGCGGCGGGGCGTGTTGTCCGCGACCTCCTTGACCGCGGTGAGCAGCGGACGCAGCAGCGACACGGCCTGCAGGTTGCGCAGCCCGGGCGTGTTGGGCGAGCTGACGTTGACCACCAGGTAGTCGGCCAGCGGGGCCAGCTGCTTGGCGCTGGTCACGTAGTCGGCCGCGGCCTCGGACTCGGGGACCACCTTGGTCTTGCCGATGTTCACCCCGACCACGACGGGCAGGCCCCGCGTGCGGCGCAGGCGGCGGGCGGCGGCCGCGGCGCCGGCGTTGTTGAAGCCCATCCTGTTGATCACGGCGCGCTCTTTGACGAGGCGGAACAGGCGCGGGCGCGGGTTGCCCGGCTGCGCGTGGGCGGTGATGGTGCCGACCTCGACGTGCCCGAAGCCGAGCGCCGCGATCGCCTCCGCGCAGGCGGCGTCCTTGTCGAAACCGGCGGCCAGCCCCAGCGGGCCGGGGAAGTGCACGCCGAACGCGGTCACGCGCAGGACCGGGTCGTGCGGCGCGAGCGCACGGTGCAGCAGCCGCTTGAGCAGCGGCAGCCGCGCGAGGAGCGCGAGGGCGCTCACCGTCAGATGGTGCACGGCCTCGGCGTCGAAACGCCGCAAGACCTGCGTGAATACGAGGCGATACATCACGGGTCAGGCTACCAACCCTGCCTCGTGGGCGATGATCGCGGCCTGGACGCGGTTGCGTACGTCGAGCCGGGTGAGGATGGCGCTCACGTACGCCTTCACGGTGCCCTCCACGATGTGCATCCTGCGCGCGATCTCGGCATTGGACAGCCCGGCGCCGAGCAGGGCGAGCACCTCGCGTTCGCGCTCGGTCAGCGCCTCGATGCGGTCACGCGCCCGCGCGCCCCTGGCCATTCTGCCGCCGGAGAGCTGCGCGATGACCCGCTGCGCGACCTTGGGCGACAGGTACGCCGCCCCTTCGGCCACCGCGTGGATCCCGGCGATCAGCTCGCGCGGGTCGCCCGACTTGAGCAGGAAACCCGCGGCGCCGACGTCGAGCGCCTTGGCGATGTAGTCGTCCTCCCCGAATGTGGTGAGCATCACCACGGCCGTCTCCGGGGCGACCCTGCGGATCTCGGCCGCGGCGCCGAGCCCGTCGAGCCTCGGCATGCGGATGTCGAGCAGCGCCACGTCCGGGCGGTGGCCGATGGCCAGGTCGACGGCCTGCCTGCCGTCGCCCGCCTCGGCGACCACGTCGAGCGACGGGTCGGTCGTGAGGATCGCGCGCACCCCGGCACGGATCATGGCTTCGTCGTCGGCGAGGAGGATACGGATCACGGCTCTATAGTGGCCGACATGGCTCAGGTGAAGATGTACGGCCGTAGGGACGTGTGGTCCGGGCGGCAGCGGGAAATCTCGGACCTGGTGCAGTCGTGCCTGGTGAGCGCGTGGGGGTTGCCCGAGGACAAGCGGTTCCACCGGTTCCTGCTGCTGGACGCCGACGACTTCGTGTGCCCGCAGCGGAGCGAGCACTACCTCATCCTCGAGGTGGTCTGCTTCACCGGGCGCACCGACGACGCCAAGCGGGCGCTGATCCGGGAGCTCTACGACAAGTGGCCGCACGATCCCGAGGACCTGGAGATCACCATCATCGAGATGCCCAAGGTCAACTGGGGAATTCGTGGTGTTCCCGCTGATGAGCTCACCCTGTCGTACAAGGTGGAGGTCTAGCGAAGAGGTGAGTTCGGGCGGACGGTATGGTCCGACTCATGAGCACTCACTATGACGTCGTCGTTCTCGGCGCGGGTCCGGGAGGCTACACGGCCGCGGTCCGCGCCGCCCAGCTCGGGCTGCGCGCCGCGGTCGTCGAGGAGAAATACTGGGGAGGCGTCTGCCTGAACGTCGGCTGCATCCCCTCCAAGGCGCTGCTGCGCAACGCCGAGCTGGCCCACATCTTCCACAACGAGGCCAAGACCTTCGGCATCAGCGGCGAGGTCACCTTCGACTACGGCGCGGCCTTCCAGCGCAGCCGTAAGGTGGCCGACGGGCGGGTGAAGGGCGTTCACTACTTGATGAAGAAGAACGCCATCACGGAGTACGACGGCCGCGGCACGTTCCTGGACGCGAACACCATCCAGGTCAACGGCGAGACGATCACGTTCTCCCACTGCATCATCGCGGCCGGCGCGACCACTCGGTTGATCCCGGGCACGCAGTTGTCCGAGCGGGTGGTGACGTACGAGGAGCAGATCCTCACCGAGGAGCTGCCGGGCAGCATCATCATCGCGGGCGCCGGCGCCATCGGGGTGGAGTTCGCCTACGTGCTGCACAACTACGGCGTCAAGGTGACGATCGTGGAGTTCCTGGACCGGGTCGTGCCTCTGGAGGACGAGGAGGTCTCGGCGGAGCTGGCCAAGCGCTACAAGCGGCTCGGCATCGAGGTGATGACCTCGACCCGGGTGGACGGCATCGAGGACACCGGCGCCTCCGTCAAGGTCACCGTCACCAAGAACGGCCAGCAGCAGGTGCTCGAGGCCGACAAGGTCCTTCAGGCCATCGGGTTCCAGCCGCGGGTGGACGGCTACGGCCTGGAGAAGACCGGCGTGGCGCTGACCGACCGCGGCGCGATCGCGGTGGATGGGCGCCTCCGGACGAACGTGCCGCACATCTTCGCCATCGGCGACGTGACCGCCAAGCTGATGCTGGCGCACGCCGCGGAGTCCATGGGCATCATCGCCGCCGAGACGATCGCGGGCGCGGAGACCATGGAGCTGGACTACGTGATGATCCCGCGGGCGACCTACTGCCAGCCGCAGGTGGCCAGCTTCGGCTACACCGAGACGCAGGCCCGCGACTTGGGTTACGACGTGAAGGTCGCGAAGTTCCCGTTCACCGCGAACGGCAAGGCGCACGGCCTTGGCGACGCGGCCGGCTTCGTCAAGATCATCAGTGATGACACGCACGGCGAGCTGCTCGGCGCCCACCTGATCGGGCCCGAGGTCACCGAGCTGCTGCCGGAGCTGACCCTGGCTCAGCAGTGGGACCTGACGGTGCACGAGGTGGCGCGCAACGTCCACGCGCACCCGACGCTCGGCGAGGCGGTCAAGGAGGCGATCCACGGCCTGGCCGGCCACATGATCAACATGTGATCGGGGCTCAGGGGCACGCGGCCCCCGGAGTGCGTCGCGGGTCGCCGGCGGCGAGCTCCGAGTCGAGCGTCTGGCCGGCGGCGATCGCTTCACGCAGGCTCCCGGTCAGGGCGTCGGCCTGGTCGATCAGGTGACGCAGACCCTCCGTGTCGCCGGTCTGGGCCAGCAGGTCCCGATACCGTTCATTGCTCTTCTGGAGTTCCTGCACGCGCAGCGCCGCGTCCGCCTCCCGGACGCGGCTCGCGTACGCCTCCAGCTCCCGCACCCGCCCCGCGACCGCCACCACCGACAGGTCGAGCGCTTCCCGCTGGGCCTCCAGCACGGCGGCCAGCTCGGGTGTCATCACCTCGGCCAGCGCCGCGGCCTGCTCGGCGCGCAGCTCGGTGTGAGTACGCAGGAGGCAGGCGATCTCCCACAGCCGTTCGGGCAGCACGACGTCGTTGGCGATGGCGTCGAGGAGGCTCAGCCGGTGCACCCGGGAGCCGGACACGTCCATGACGGCCTGCCGCGCCCTGGCCAGCAGGCCGAGCGCGGCGCCGTCCAGCGTGGCCGGGACGACGTAGCGGCCGGCGTACGCCGAGCGGTGTCCCATGCCGGGCCGGGCCACGCCGGCCAAGAGCATCGTGATGACCAGGACCATCACGGCCGACAGCGCGGCCGCCTCGTTGTCGGTCCGGTAGACCGCCGCGGTGAACAGGGCTCCGCCCGCGCCGGTGACGACCGCGCCGGCCCGGAAGAGCCACCGGACCCATGGCGGCGGATCGCGGTCGGGCGACCCGACCAGCGGCGACGACGCGTTGAGGAGGCGCGAGCGGTCCCGCTGAGCAAGCGTGGGATCCACGATCGGCTCATCCATCCAGTCGCCCATGGGCGGCACCTCCGTCGGGGGGGACACCGGGGCAGGCCGCGCTCCCCAGGCACGACCCGCGACGCCCTTCGAGCACACCGCGCCAGAACCGGCCGATCCACCAGGCGGGTGTGCGAATGTCGTGAAGATGTCGTGCAGCTATCCTTGGGGGTCGTGTCCCGACTTCCCGAGTTGTACGTCGCTGTCGACGTGGAGGCCGACGGGCCCATTCCGGGCCCGTACAGCATGCTCTCCCTGGGCATGGCCGTGGCCGGGCGGACGGATCTGACGTTCTACACGGAGCTGCGGCCGATCTCCGACGAGTTCGTGCCCGAGGCGCTGGCCGTCTCCGGGCTCGACCGCGATCGCCTGCTGCGCGAGGCGCCCCCGCCGGAGGAGGCGATGGCGGCGGCCGCCCGGTGGGTGAACGGGCTGCGGACGATCGGGCGGCCCGTGTTCCTGGCGGCGCCCGCGGTGTGGGACGGCATGTTCGTGCACTGGTACTTCACGCGGTTCACCGGCAGGAGCCCGTTCGGCGCGACCGGGTCCGGGGTCGATCTGCGGAGCTACTGGATGGGCCTGACCGGCCGCGAGTGGTCCGGGACCCGCAGCGGGGACATCAAGCGTGAGCTGGGCCTCGCAGGGCTGCCCCACACGCATCACGCCGGAGAGGACGCGGCGGAGCTGGCCCAGATCTTCGAGCAGGTCCTGCGGCGTGCGGCCGGCTGAGCGAGGTTCTTACCAGTTCTTCAGAATGCGTACAGGAACTTCTGAATCAGCCGGGTAAGGGTCAGTGGCATGACCTCAACCTCGGAGCGAGCGCCAGGCCGCCGCAGGCTCGCCCAAACAGGCACGATCTCGCTGCGTCTCGGACTCTTGGCACTGGTCGCGATCGGCATCGCGGGTGCCGTCTTCGAGCTCGCCTTCGAACGCCACTGGGGGAACCTGACCCAGCTGATCCCCTGGGCGGCGCTCGCGCTCCTCACGCTCGCCCTGGTCATGCTCGCCTTCGGCGACTCCCCGCGCACGGTCTCCCTGATCCGCGTCCTGGCTACGGTCGTGCTGCTCACGGCGGCGTACGGCGTCTTCGTGCACATCTCGGTCAACTACGGCGCGGGTGGGTCCGACGCCGAGTGGAGCACGCTCTCGCCGCTCAGCCAGTGGTGGTACGCGGCCACCAAGACCGTCGGCTTCGCCCCGCCGCTCGCGCCCGGCATGCTCGCCCAGAGCGCGCTCATGCTGCTGCTGGCCTCCCTGACGTCGAAGAGGCGGGAACTCGGCGACTGACCACGCCTGGTCAGCTCGCCGCAGGACTAACGCGGGCGGAAGGGCGCGATGATCTCGCGTACCTCCTGTGCGGCGCCCTGGCCGTTGTCGTCGTGGGCGATGTCGCTCAGCAGCTCGCGGAGGTGGAAGACCCGCAGGCGCTCCCGCCAGCCGTCGGCCAGGGGCGCCGCCTCGGCGTACGCGGCGAAGAAACGGTCGGAGGCCGGCGGGCGTGGCCCGCACCAGAGCATGCTCAGGTCGGCCTCGGCCCAGCTGTAGGAGACGGCAGGGTCGATCAGCGCGGGGCCGCCCGCGCGGTCGGCCAGGATGTTCTCGCGCCACAGGTCGCCGTGCGTCAGGACCGGCCGCTGGGGCGGCAGGAGGTCGGGTAGCGCCGCGCAGAGCCGTTCGAGCGATCGGCGCTCCTGGCTGTCGAAGGCGGCCTCCACCAGCGGCTCCGGCAACCAGCGCAGGATGCGGCGCTGGGCGAAGAAGGCGTGCCCGTCCTCGTCCCAGGTGTTGTCCTGGCGCAGCCGCCCGAGCCAGCCGTCCCGGTGCCAGCCGAATCGCTCGCCGGTGACGGTGTGCACGGCGGCGACCGTACGGGCGAGCTCTTCCCAGAACCGCTCGTCGTCGTCCAGACGCGGACGCAGCGGCTCCAGGACGAGCAGGTCGGGTGTCACCGCCAGCACTTCGGGGGCGGCGGCACCGGCGCCGCGCAACACCCGCAGCCCTTCGGCCTCGATCTCGAAGAGATCGGCCCCGGCGCCGTGGAGCGTCTTCGCGAACACCCGGGAGCCGTCCCGCAGGGTGGCCATGCCTGCCATGGCCACCACCCCGCCGGGCGCCGGGTCGGCGGCGACGGCGTCGAATCCGGCTACGCGCAGCCGGGTGAGAAGCTGATCCATCAGTTCGGCTCCCGGTACACGAGCAGGTATCGCCAGAAGAGCAACCGCCGGATGGTCGCCCCGGGCAGCAACGTGGCCGCCTCCTTCCGGATCTCCTCCAACGACATCTCGGGCTGCTTGACCGGCGCCTGCGTGCCCTCCGCCCGCTCCCGAGGCCCCGCGGCGGCGACGGCGAGCCGAGTGGCGGCGTTGACTGGAATGGCGGCCAGGCTCCACGCGTAGTCCACGGCCGACCGCTCCGGATAGCACCCCAGGATGGCCAGCACGCCTCCAGGGGTGAGCGCGTCACGCAGCGCGGCGACGGTGCTGAACGGCACGTGGTGGATGCTCGCCAAGCAGGAGATGTAGTCGTAGTGGCCTTCTGGCAGCTCCATCTCGGTGATGTCGGCGTGGTGGAAACGCGGGCCCCCGCCTTCGGCTTCGGCGGCCTCGATCACCTCCGCCGCCGGGTCCACGGCGTCGACCTGGATCCCGAGGCTCGCGAGCCGCCGCGCGAACCGGCCGGTCCCGCAGCCGACGTCCAGCGCGGTCCGGCAACCGTTCGGCACCCGGCGCAGGAGCGTGCGATGGTAGTGATCGTTGTGGTTGAAAGGCATGCTGTCCTTTCATTCGTCCGGCTCGAGGATGATCACAGCCTCACCTGATGTACGTCAACCGGCGCAGAAGGGCCTCGGCCGGTCCCCGGCGCCCGCGCGGTGCCCGCACGCGGCCAGGGCGATGATCATCGGGGACCGGCGCCGCCCTCCCGCCTGCGGCCGACACGCCCGTCCCGATGACGGCGATCCGGGAGAGCGACGCCCGGTGCGCACCCGGTTCGTCCAGCAACCGGCGGCGCGCCACCCAGATCCCGAAGAGGAAGGCCGGCACAACGCTCACCGCGAAGTACGTGGGCGCCATCGCGGCCCACCCGATCACCCGCATCACCATCGCCGCGACCGGATTGAGCAGGAGCCCGACCAGCCCGTACGCGCCCAGGATGTCACCGAAGAACAGCAGCAGCGCATGGCAGAACCCGAACGCCAGCAGCCACAAGCTCCGGCGGCGTAACACCCCCCCCGCGCCTGCGCCCAGCTCTTGCCCGCGGCGAGCTGCCGGTTCGCCGGACAGGCACATGTGCGCGTGCGCCACCGCGATGAGCAGCAGCATCAGCCCGCGGGCGAGATCGGGGGCGAGAGAGCGCTGATCGAGCGGCACAGCGCCCGGAGGCGGAGCGGATGGGGCGATGGACATGACTCATCCCTCGCCCTCCACACCGCGGTGCTGGAAGAGGTGGCCGAGGTCGGGGTCGCGGGGCTGACGACCTGCGTGGAGACGTTTCGCCAACCGGGGCGCCGCCGAGCGACGCCGACCTGGAAGCCATCGTCGACCAGGCCATCCTGCCCGCCATCGGACGCGGCCCCCGCCCTGCCTTTTATGCGGCCTCTTAAGCGTGGATCGAGCTGAAACCCGCGTCACTCCGGCCCCCGTCGGTGAAAGTTTCAGGTCCGGTTGACGGTCGCGGCGCCATGACCTCATGATCATGCTGCCTCCTGGTCAGGAGGGGGCGTCGAGTGGTGACCGCTATCCATGGCGAGGAGCGCCGATGCCGAAGACCCTGTTACGAGCCGCGTCCGTGATCCTGTTGTCGCTGACCGCCTTGTCCGCCCCCGCGGCGTACGCCGACGACGAGGTCACCCCTGTCGCGGTGACCGTCAACGCCCGCGCCGCACTCGCCACCGTCCCCCAGACGGGCATCGGCACCAACCATGCGATCTGGGACACGAACCTGGGCACCGACGAGACCGCCGACCTGCTCAAGGACATGGGCACGAAGGTGCTGCGGTATCCGGGTGGCTCCTATTCCGACATTTACCACTGGGCCGACCACACCGCCCCCGGCGGATATGTAGCGCCCAACACCGACTTCGACACGTTCATGAGCGGCGTGCGCCGGACCGGAGCCCAGGCGATGGTGACCGCCAACTACGGCACGGGGACCGCCGAGGAGGCTGCGGCCTGGGTGCGGCATGCCAACGTCACCAAGGGCTACGGCATCAAGTACTGGGAAATCGGCAATGAGAACTACGGCAACGGCCATTACGGCTCCGCCTGGGAAGCGGACAATCATGCCGACAAGAGTCCGGCCGAGTACGCCCGCCACGTCGTGGCCTACTCCGACGCCATGAAGGCGGTCGACCCGACCATCAAGATCGGCGCGGTGCTGACCACCTCGGCCAACTGGCCCGACGGGCTCGTCGGCGAAGGGGACGCCGGAACCTGGAACAAGGTCGTCCTGTCCATGGCGGGCCCGAAGATCGACTTCGTGATCGTGCACTGGTATCCGGGTGCCCTGGACAAGGTCGGCCACGTACCCGACATGATCCACCTCACCCGCGAGCAGATCGCCAAGTACGCCGGACCCGGGTCGGAGCGGATCGGCATCGCGATGACCGAGTTCAACACCGGGAGCAGCAGCGCCGGCACGACCACCCAGCCCGGCGCCCTGGCTGCCGCCGACGCGTACGCGACGCTGCTGGCGAATGGGGTGTTCACGGTCGACTGGTGGAACGTCCACAACGGCATCGGCCCCGTCACGCAGGTCGAAGGCCACACCGACTACGGCGACTTCGGCCTGCTGTCGAGCGCGACGTGCACCTCCGACAACTCGGTCTGCGAGCCGCCGCTGAACACGCCCTTCGCGCCGTACTACGCGCTGCAGATGATGAGCAAGTTCGCCCGCCCGGGGGACCAGTTCGTCCGCGCCGCGACCGACCAGCCGAAGGTCACCGCGCACGCCGCCCGCCGTCCCAACGGCGACCTGGCGGTCATGCTGATCAACACCTCGTCCGACACGTCGTACCCGATCGCGCTCGACTACTCCGGCTTCCGCCCGGCGTCGGGTGCGGCCACCGTACTGACCCACACCAACGGCGCCACGAGCATCACCACCTCGACCGCGGAAAGCCCGACGCTGCCCCCGCTCTCCCTCACCACGCTCGTCCTGCGCCCCGCCACGTCCCAGACCGGCCTCCCGGCCGCCCCCGGCCAGCCGGCCGCGTCGAACATCACGGACAAGACCGCCACGATCTCCTGGCCCGCCGCCTCCCCCGGCGCTCGCCCGATCGCCAAGTACGAGATCCACCGCCAGAACGCAGCCATCAGCGAACAACTCGGCGAGACGACCGGCACGTCGTTCACCGCGCACAACCTCAAGCCGGGCACCCGCTACACGGTCAACGTGATCGCCCGTGACAGCGGCGGCAGCGTTTCCTGGTCCTCGCCACCGCTGACCTTCACCACGGGCACCCCCGCCACGAGCTCCTGCACCGTGAAGCTCACCAACCAGACGGACTGGGCCAGCGGCTACGTAGGCGCCATCGAGATCACCAACAACGGCGCGCCGATCAACGGCTGGACTCTGAACTTCACCTGGCCGAGGCCATGGCAGAGCCTCGGAAGCGGCTGGAGCGCCGTCTGGACGCAGACCGGGTCGGACGTCAAGGTCGTGAACGAGTCCGGCAACGGATCACTCGCCACGGGCGCGTCCACCACGATCGGATTCGTCGGCAACTACAGCGGCCCGAACGTCCTGCCCACGGTCTTCACCCTCAACGGAACCGTCTGCGGGAGCGCCTAGCGAACGCGCGGCCCGGCCGGCAGGCCGGGCCGCGCGTCACAAGATGACCCGCCCGGCGAGCTTGTCACCGTTCGACGGGACAGCCAGGCAGTACGACGTCCTGGACCTCGGCCAATCCTCCGCCGCCGGGACGAGCACGCCGATCTTGACCTCGTCTCTCCTTGACGGCACGTACCGCATCCTGGGCCGGCACCCGTCCCGGCTCAGCCGCCGCACCTCGGTGTCCCCCGGCCATGGGCCTTCGGGAACCACGTACGTGGTGGCGAACTCCGCCGAATGCGGCACCGTACAGGGCACCACCGTCACGATGAGGTCCACGGGCAGCGGTTCGATGCAGTCACCTGGCCGCAGTCCGGTGGCGTGAAATCGCTTCGCGGCGGGGTGCACGGTCTGCCCCGCGGGGGCGGGCGGAATCGTCCCGGTGGAGGACGCCGTCTCGCCGGAACCGGCGAAGGACGCGCCGCAGCCGGCCAGTGCGCCCGCCAGGCACACGACCGCGAATGGGTGACGGATCACGAGGCCAGACGATGGCAGCCGGAGATCGCGATGTGGTCTCCAGCACAAATCGAGTCCGTCCCGGCGAGCAGGAGTGGCTGAACCAGGTGCCCACTCACGGAGGCCACAGCCGGCGCTCCCGCCCTGCCCTCGCCACTATCGTGCGCAGTGGTGTTCGATTGGCGAAAAATATGCTTTGAGGTATAACAGCGGGCATATCCGCATCTGCGCGGAGCTTTGCTACAGAGGGAACGGTCCATAGGTGAGCGCTGAACCTGCCGGCCTCCACTTCTCCGTCTTGGGCCCACTGGCGGTAACGCACGCGGGCGAACCACTCGACCTCGGGGGCACCCGCGTCAAAGCCCTGCTGGCGACACTCCTCATCGCGCAGGGCAAGGTCGTGACCACCGATCGCATCATCGACGCGGTATGGGGAGAACAGGCTCCGAACAGTGCCGTGGCCACCCTGTATTCGTACATCACCAGGCTGAGAAAAACCTTGGAACCAGACCGGCTCCCCCGCGCGGCCACAGGCCTGCTCGACCGCCAGGGTCCGGGCTACGTCCTGCGCGTCAGGCCGGAAGCGGTGGACTCGGAACGCTTCGCCGCTCTGGCCGAGCGCGGCGCGAGGCTGCTGCCGGACGATCCACCGGCGGCGGCGGAAAGCCTCTCGACCGCGCTCGCGCTGTGGCGCGGCCCCGCGTATGCCGACCTCGGCGACTCCGAGGTGGCCAACGCCGAGATCGCCCGCCTGGACAACGCCCGGCTGGCCGCCCGCCAGGACCACGCGGCGGCCCGCCTCTCCATGGGCGCGACCGTCCAGGCGGTGGGCGAACTCGAGTCACTGGTCCGCGAGCACCCGCTGGCCGAGCGGTCCTGGGAGCTGCTCGCGCTCGCCCTGTACCGGAGCGGCCGCCAGGGAGACGCCCTGGCCGCACTCCGCTCGGCACGCGAGCAACTGATCGAGGAGCTCGGCGTGGACCCCGGCCCTTCACTGCGCGCCGTGGAGGCGGCGGTGCTCCGGCAGGACCCCGCCCTGGACTGGCGGGCTCCGAAGGAGGCGGCGGCGATCATCGAGCCCGCCGAGCCGAAGGAGCCTGCCCGCCCGCGGCTTCCGGCGCCGCTGACCCGCCTCATCGGGCGTGATGCCGCCGTGGCCGCGGTGAAGGACCTGCTCACCGCGCACCGGCTGGTGACGATCATCGGTCCCGGCGGCGCCGGCAAGAGCCGCCTGGCTCTGGAGATCGCCCGGGAGCACCAGGACGGGGACGGCCCCTGGTTGGCCCTCCTCGCCGACGTGACAGACACCGGGCTGCTGCCGGCCGCGGTCGGCGCGGCGATGGGCACGGCCATCACGGGCAGCACCGACCACCTCGCCGCGTCGATCGGCGACCGGGAGATGCTGCTGGTCCTCGACAACTGCGAGCATCTGGTCGACGCGGTCGCGCCACTGGCGGAGACGCTGCTGTCCCTCTGTCCCGGCCTGCGGCTCCTCGCCACGAGCCGGGAGCAGCTGGCCGTCACGGGCGAGGCGACCTGGGATCTGCCGCCGCTGGACCCCGATGGGGCGGCCGCCGAGCTTTTCACGGAGCGGTCCCTCGCGGTCCGTCCCGGCCGGCATCCACGGTACGACGAACGGCAGCTGATCTCCCGGATCTGCCGGGAGCTGGACGGCCTCCCCCTGGCCATCGAGCTCGCGGCGGCCCAGACCCGCGTCCTGTCCCTGGAACAGATCGCCGACGGGCTCCACGATCGGTTCGCGTTGCTGGCCACCGGCTCCCGCACCGCCCCGGAGCGCCATCGAAGCCTGGAGGCGGCCATCGCGTCGAGCGTGCGCCTGCTCACCGAGCCCGAGAGGGAGCTGCTCGGCTGCCTGAGCCACTTCGAGGGCGGCTTCGACCTGGAGGCGGCCGAGCGGGTGGCGGGGCCTCCGGCGGTCCTGCACAGACTGGGTGGGCTCGTCGCCAAATCGCTGGTCACGGTGGACGGCGCCGCCGTGCCCCGGCGTTACCGGATGCTGGAGTCCATACGGCAGTACGCCCTTCGCACGCTGTCCGGCGACGAACGGGCCCGGTGGGCCGGCCGCCATCTCGCGTGGGCGGTGGAGCTGGCCGAGACGGCCGAACGGCGCCTGCGCACCTTCGACGGGGAGCTGTGGCTGCGCCGGCTCCGGCACGAGCAGGCGAACACGCGTGCCGCACTGAGCCACGCCCTGGCCACGGGCGACGGGGACTCCGCGCTGCGCATCGCCAGCGCGCTGTCGTGGTTCTGGTATCGCAACGGCGACGTACACGAAGGCATCGCGCGGCTGTCGGAGGCCCTCGATCGCGCAGGCGCCGACCACCCTGGGCGAGGGCAGGCGCTGATCGGGCGGGCGTTGCTCCGCTACCTGGCGGGCGACCCGTTCGCCGGGAACGACGACGTCGTGCTGGCACTGCGGGAGGCCGAGGCCATCGGCGACGTCGAGGTCATGGCCCGCGCCCTGCCGTACCGGGCATACTTCCTCCAGCTCAGCGGCGACCCGGACCAGGCGCAGCGCACGCTCGCCGCGGGCTGGACGCATGTACGGGCGGCGGGGCTGCCATGGGTCGAGGCCGAGCTGATGATGGTGCGCGGACAGATCACCAGGGTGGCCGGCGATCCGCTGCTCGCCGCCGGGCAGCTCGTGCAGGCCGCCGACATCGCCGAGGCCTGCGGCCACGACTGGGCGTACTGCTCGTCGGGCTGGATCGGGGCGAAGGTCGCCATGGACCTGGGCGACACCGGCCGGGCGGTCCAGCAGGCGGCCCGGCTGGTCGTGCATCTCGACCGCGTGCAGGACGTGACCTCCTGGCTGGCCTGTGCCCACGTGCTCGCCGGCGCCCTCGGCATGTCGGGCCGGGCGGCGGACGGCGCAGTGCTCCTCGGCACGGTGTCGGCCATCGGCTCCCGGGTGGGCTACTCCCCCGAGCTCATGGACCCGCTGGACGGCCCCCGGAACGTGGCCGCCGTGCGCACCGCCCTCTCGCCGGACGTGTACGAGGAGGCGACGGCCATGGGGGCGAGCCTCACGAAGGAGGACGCCACGGCTATGGCGCGCCGCCTCATCGTGAGCACCCCGGGCGACGACGGCCGGCAGACGGTCCTGCGCAACGACTACTCCTGACGGAACGCACTATGCCTCGTGCATGGGACGGCGATCACGCGGCGAATGTCCTTCACCCACAGGCGAGGAGGGCCCTGATCAAGGGATGGAGGTCTGCGCCGTGGTGAAGGCCGCTACGCCGGCCGGGGTCGGCGGAAAGCCGGAGGTGGCCAGCAGGCGGGCGCGGCTGCGGGCCCGGGTGTTCTCTCCGGGGTCGATGATCGCCTCAGACCTGGACCCATCGGCAGCTGATCGACGGCATACGGTGAGGTAGACAGCCTCAAGTTCGGACCGATCTGGGCGGTCGGACCTCCGTGCTCTCTCAGCTGGCGTGGAGGATCCGAAAGCGTTCGGGTTCCGCCGGATCTCGATCAACGACTTGGATTGGCGCCCACGCCCATTGCCACACGCTGATGCCTGGCGTGCGGGAGAACTGGATCTGCCCGCGGGTGCCTTCGACTGCGACGCGCGGCCAGGATGCGGCAATGCGCGCCCGGTCCGCGCCATGAGAACGCAGCACATCGGCGAGGACGGCGACTGTGTCGTAGCCCTCGAAGGCGACGAAAGAGGGCGCTTCGCCTAGCCGCTCGCGAAGGACCGTCTCAACTCGTGCACCCAGTGAGCTGAGACGCTCGGGCAGGTAGCGCAGGAACGGGATCGCGGCGCTGTCGTCGCCCAGCAACCTCGCCCATTCGGCGAACTCCGGCTGCCCGGCCGGAGCACCAATCATGATCTCAGCGAGACGCCGGTCGCGGCGGACAGACTTGACGATCGACACTGCCGGCTCCGGGTGGCCGACCAGAAGAAGCAGGGCTGTCGCGCGAATGTCGACAAGTTCGTCGCATACAGCCGTGGGGGCGAGCCCGCGCATGTCGAGTTCGATGACGGTGCCGCCGCGTGGAGCGAGATAGTCCCGCAGAATGCGAGCCCCAGTGCCCCAGTAGACACTCGACTCGACTGCTACGGCGATCCGACTGTGCCCCACGCCGAGAAGGAAGTCTGCGTAGATTTGCCAGCCGTGGGACTGCGCCGGAGCGAGGCGCGCGACCCATTCCGTTGGCTGCTCGGTGAGCGCGTCGAGAACCGCTGACGAGCAGAGGAACGGCAGGCCGAGGGCGTCGGCCCTGGCGGCAGCGGCGCGAGCGACGACGCTGTGGTACTCCCCCGCCAAGGCAGCCACGCCCAGGCGAGCCAATTCATCTGCGGCCGCCGCGGCTCTCTGTGGATCAGCCGCGGTGTCCCGGACCACCAGCTCGAGTGGTCTTCCGACGATCCCGCCGGCGTCATTGACTTCGCGAACGGCCAGCTCGAGTCCAGCGAGCAAGTGTCGGCCTGCCTCGACCCAGCCAGGCCGAGTCAACGGAACGAGAGCGCCGATCCGGAGGGATGATCCGTCAGTCCGCCCGGCTCCAGGTGGCGATGATGGCGTATTCATGCGTTGGCGTCTCTCGTGTGACGATTCGGTGGCAGCTTGCCCGGATCGCAGAGTATTGCCCACCGGCAGCGACGGCTCCAGCCGCCCCCACCGGCCGTTCGTCAGATGACCACGTCCCCCAGGCCGTGATCATCTATGCCTTTGATCCACTTTCCGCGATCGCTGCTCTACGAACCCGGACTCCGGCGATCAACAGCAGGCCCACGCTTCCGTAACCGGTCATCAGAAGGAGGCGCCACACCATCCACGAAAGCCTTCCCTCCCATCCCGCGCAGCTGAGCATGAGGAAATACGAGAACGACATGAATGCCCAGTGGAGCGCCACCACCGCACCAACCAGAGCTGCCATCAGCCCCACCACTGTCCCGGGCCACCGCTTCGGCCAGGCGGCGACCACTCCGGACAGCAGGACGCTCACCATCGGCAGAACGTGCAGGACCAGGTTCTGCTCGTACGTGTACGCCACCTGCTGCCGGAGATCAAGCCACACCCATTCCAGGTCGGACCACAGCTCGGCCAAGCCCGATGGAAGAGGGCCATAACTGACGCAGCCCACCGCACCGTCGCTCTCGAAGAGCGCCGGCAGCCACAGGGATAGGAAGCTCAGCAGACTGGCCACCCACGCGGCCAACCACCATCGGAGATAACGCCACCGGGACATGGCCTGCCTTGCTCAAGGAGATCGTCAGAGGCGGCCATTGTTCCAGCAGACTCGCCATGTCGAAGCGCGGCACCGATCACGAGCACGGCCCGCCATCTCCTGCTGGCTCGAGCCGGACTGCTCGGCTCGGTCTCGCCCGGTGGGGACGGCCCGTAGGGGACGGCTTGCGCTTCTCCGGTCGATCTCCTCATGGCGGTAACGGCTCGGCATCACAAGCTCACTGTGCTGCACGCCGACCGCGACTTCGAGACCATCGCCCGCCTGACCGGGCAGCCGGTGCGATGGATCAGCTGAAGCGTCTCTCGGCCCCAGCCGCAAATCGGCGTGGCTGCTGAAGCAGCCTCATGAGCTGCGATGCCGGCGAGACTCGCCAGCGAGAACGCGCCGTCACCGATCAGCGAGGAACGACCTGAGCCCGCACGCCCGGAAGATCATCGAAAGCGGCCGATGAGTCCATAGTGAGAATGGTTCTCGCGGTAGTGGCGGCCGTAGCGGCGATCAAGAGGTCATACGCTCCCCTCGCCTTGCCCTCGCGCCGGACATATGCCATGAGCCGAGCATGAACCCTGGCGACGTCGGTGGTGTACTCCTCAACTGGGACCAAGGCCAGGAGCTCATCCACAAAGGCTTGGCGGCTAGGGCGGCGTGCGTCGTCGGCCAGCTCCACCTCGACGAGCAACTCCGCAACACTGATCGCGGCGATGGCCACATCATCGGCATCCCCGATCACCGCGTCCACGGACGCCTTCCCCCGTTCGGCAGCGATGAGCACATCGGTGTCAAGGATCAGGCGTCGGGCCATGTGCTCCTCATCTCATCCTCGACCGACTCCCGAGCCGCCTCGATGTCAGCCTCGAAATCGGCATCCAGCGTTCCAGCACTTCTGGCGAGAAACGCCTTGACCATACGACCGGGCGCGGTAGGCGCGGGGCCGATCATCGCGATCCGCTTCCCACCACGGGTGACCATGATGGTCTCGCCTCGCTCGGCCTCATCGAGAACCGCTGCGAAGCTTTGTGAGGCTTCAGTGGCAGTCATCACCTTCATGTAATCGGATTATCTGATCCCACACGCGCTCGAGTGGCCGCCGAGCAAAGCCGTGCCCCCAGCCGCAAAGGCCTGGGAGGTGACGACCGTCCACCAAACGTCGCCGTCAGCGGACCAAAAATGCCCCGGAGCCATCCTCGCCTCGGGGCATCTTGGCTGGTCAGTTGCTGTGGTCAGGGCGGGGTCGAACCGCCGACTCAGGCGGAGCAATCAGCCTGCTGGGCTGACGAAGACCGTGGTAAGGCGCGTGTGTGCGGTGGCGCGGATGCGTCGGCGTGTGGGGACGTTGCTGTCAGGGCTGCTGTCATCTCAGCCATCATCACCCGGCGCCGGGGCCCGGCAAAGGAGAGCCTCCACGTCGATCGCCCCAGCCGGCCGACAAGTGGCAAGTGGCCGATCGTCACCGCCTTGACCACCGACAGGGTCGGGCGAGACGAGAACGAGCGGCGGCAACGCCCGTTGAGGTAGCTCGCGTTCTCACAAGAAATTCGAGATGGCACTCGGCGAGTGTGCCACTCCCTGAGCACTTGATTACGTGCACACGACGATCAGGTACTCAGCGCCCCGCAACCCCGCAGGATCAGTGTGACCCAAGCAGGCGATGGACGTTGTTGCTCGCGGCCGTTGCTGTATGACACTGCTGCACAAGCCACCGAGTCAGATGATGTCTTCGATGTGGAGCCATCACGATCTGACCGATGCTAAAGCAAAGGAGAACCCTGCGATCTAGGATCTGTATACGGCGCCTTTTACTAGGAGGTAGCGTGACAGACCAGCCGCCATCACGGGCCCCGCGTGACCCCGGCCGGATGACTACGCTCGTCGGAGCACTTCTCACTCTGATCGTAACCTGGCTCACCTGGCTTCTCACAAAGGAATACATATTCACCGGCTTGGCCCTAACGGCCTGCGCAATTGTCGGCCTTCTAGTCTGGGCGTTCCACCGGACAATAGCAGACATATTTCATAATTTGGCAAGGGGCGTGACTTCCCCTATCAAGGCCGGTATAAAGCACGCGGGCACCAGGAAGCCTCTGATCGCGCTAGCAGGTATCATCGCTCTGATCGGAACCTTTCTCGTCTGGCGAGAAACGCTCGCACCATGGCCGCTTCCCAGTCCTGAGTGTGCGCACCTGGGCTCAGAGAAGACTGCGCAGGTTTCTGCCGCGCACGTTCAGGGCAACGTGCGCCAGCTGATCGCTCAGGAGAACAGGCGAGTCACAACCCTCGGGAAGGGAAAGTACGTCACCATCGCATTCCTTGGCACCCTTGACGACAGCCAGGGATTGGCCGATGATCGTGTGACGCACCAGCTTGAGGGTGCCTACATTGGGCAGCTTAGGGCCAACCGGGGCTCCGCCGGCCTGGGGCAGGCACCACAGATCCGTCTGGAGCTCATCGAGCTCGGGCCCGATCAGAATAACTGGAAAAAGGCGATAGCTAGGGTCAAGGCCATGGCAGCCGGACCGGAACACCTTGTAGGTGTGACGGGTATGGGCGTGAGTCACCGCAACACTGTCAGTATGGCGCGAGCACTTGCCGCAGCGAATATCCCGATGGTAGGCGACGTGCTCACCGCCGACGGCTTGAACATGACCGGCCGGGTCGATGGCGGCAGTAGGATAAATGGCCTGTTTCGGATGCCTCATGAAATCAACAAGCAGTTCTCAGCGATTGATTGCTACCTACGCGGAGTCAACACCGGACTTGAGTCGGCACTACTCGTGGAAGACGCAGCAAACGGGACCGATCAACCAGATATTTACGCAAAATCACTCGCCGCAGCCTTCCGTAGACAGCCTTTCGGCGATTATCTCAAGGCTGGCGGAAATATCGTCAACCAGTTTGGAGGCGAGGGCAGCTCTAAAGAGCAACTCGACAATGAATTTGGCAGGATATCCGGCAACTTTTGCGGTGAACCGAAACCAGACATCGTGTTCTACGCCGGCCGCGCCGCATATCTACCGAGTTTTCTCGGAAACCTACGCAAACGCAACTGCGCAGACTTGAATCCGATAACCGTAATCACCGGGTCAGATGCATCGAGTCTCGCGCATCAGAAGGACCTGGCGAAGGATCTGGCCGCGAAGCAGGTGAGGGTTCTCTACGTGCCACTTGCTCACCCAGCTGATCTGAACGATGCTGCAAACCGTGACCGGGACCTCTATCGGGACTTCGCCTCACTCTTCAGTAAGAGCTTCAACGAAGATGACCTACTCGACGGCTGGGCAATCATGGCGCACGACTCCTTCGTCACTGTAGCGAAGGCAACGCGCAACGCCTACACAGGTAAGGCATTGCCCACGCCCCGCCAGGTACAGATTCAAATAGGCCTGTTCACATCGGAGACCAACGACGTGCCTGGCGCAACCGGGCACTTCACCATCGAGTCGGAGACCGGAGACCGCAAAGGCGGGTTCCGACCAGTCGTACACTCGTTCGGAGCGGAGTGAGGCTCGTACGCGACCGTGATCAGCGGGGACATCGGCGAGGCCTTTCCGCATCACTCACGACGGATAGGTCATCGCTGAGGTCGCCCGCACCGCCAAACCGATCGCCCGGTTCGAGTCCGCAAGCCCCAGCGCCAACGGACAATGATCACCCTGCGCATGTACACCCACGTCATCCGAACAAGCAGCGACCGCCGACGTCTTCTCCAGAGCCATCAACAGCGGTCGCGTCCCAGACGGACACTGTTGGCGAATCCACCAAAGCCGAAGGGCCTGGCTGATCTGTCTTCCGAGAGCACGATGAGCACATTCACCAGCATCGTGAGAGTTGATCAAGATGTCGCTCCATCCCCGTGCTCCGGGTGAGATCCCGCTCAGACGGAACAGATCGCCCGCCGCGCCTTTCCCCAAGGGCTGCCTGTGCATGCGTCTGCGTGACGCACTCGGTCCGCTGTTCGCCGACCAGGACTTCCGCGACCTGTTCCCACAGCGGCCAGCCCGCCTGGTCACCGCACCAGCTCGCGATCGTCTCCGTCCTGCAATTCCTGGAGAATCTCTCCGATCGCCAAGCGGCAGCCGCCGTACGCGCCCGCATCGACTGGAAATACCTGCTCGGGCTGGAGCTGACGACCCTGGCCTCGACCACTCCGTGCTGAGTGAGTTTCGAGACCGCCAGCTCGCCGGCACTCGCCCCGAACGGCCGCGCCCATGGAGGTGGTGTTTGAGAAGGTCACCCGTAATCGGTGACTATTAGGAAGCAATCGCCTCAATAGTCACTTTAGCATCGTTTGTCTTGTTTTTGGAATCGGATGAATCGGTGTTCT